>DWXL01000063.1 GCA_019119235.1 Candidatus Blautia excrementigallinarum
TATTTTAATTCCCTGTGTCCCGCATATCTCTGATTTTGGAGGGATATGCGGGAGGGATATTAAAACCAAATGCAGTTATTCAGTTGAAAAGAAGCTGTAATACCAAGGGTTTTACAAAAACGCCTGTGAATGGACGAACAAGATTTTGAGTCAAGTGCGTCTGCCAATTCCGCCACAGCGGCCTGTAAACCGGAAATTATCATATCATAATTCCCGGTTGTCCGCAAGTCTTTTTTCGGAATCAATGCCGTTCCTGCGGCATATCCTCCAGGAGTTTTTCGTAGATGGGGAAACAGTCGAACGTCGCAAAATAATCCTTCGGCGTCTCCGCCCTTCGGATCAGTTCAAAGCTTCCGTCCTCTTTAAGAAGGATCTCGGCAGATTTCAGCTTGCCGTTATAGTTGTAGCCCATGGAAAAGCCGTGGGCTCCCGTGTCGTGGATCACAAGAAGGTCTCCCATATCCACTTTGGGAAGATAACGGTCAATAGCAAATTTATCATTATTCTCGCAGAGAGAACCTGTCACGTCATATTTGTGATCGCAGGGTTCGTTTTCCTTACCCATGACTGTGATGTGATGATACGCGCCGTACATGGCGGGGCGCATAAGATTCACCGCGCAGGCGTCCACGCCGATATATTCCTTATGAGTGTGTTTCTCATGGATCGCCTTTGTCACCAGACAGCCATAGGGTCCCAGCATAAACCGGCCCAGTTCTGTATAAATAGCCACGTCGCCCATTCCTTCGGGAACAAGGACTTCCTCGTAAACCTTCCGCACTCCCTCTCCGATCACATGGATATCGTTTGGCGTCTGGTCCGGGCTGTAGGGAATACCGATTCCGCCGGAAAGATTGATGAAATTGATATGGGCTCCCGTCTCCTTCTGAAGCTTCACCGCCAGTTCGAACATTACTTTCGCAAGCATGGGATAGTATTCGTTCGTCACCGTATTGCTGGCAAGAAACGCGTGTATTCCAAACTCCTCGGCGCCTTTTGCCTTCAGGATGCGGAAGGCTTCAAATATCTGCTCCGTAGTCATGCCGTACTTGGCGTCCCCCGGATTATCCATGATATCGTTGCTGATCTTAAAAAGTCCGCCGGGATTGTAACGGCAGCTGATGGTTTTCGGAATCCTGCCTACAGCGCGCTCCACCGACTCAATATGGGTAATATCGTCAAGGTTGATAATACCGCCGATCTCGTCCGCGTAACGGAATTCTTCCTCCGGAGTATCGTTGGAAGAAAACATGATGTCCCCTTCCTTACATCCGATGGCTTTGGAAAGCATCAGCTCCGTCATGGAGGAGCAGTCGCAGCCGCAGCCGTACTCCTGAAGGATCCGGATCAGAAACGGGTTGGGCGTTGCCTTCACGGCGAAAAATTCTTTAAATCCTTTGTTCCAGGCAAAAGCCTCTTTCAATGCCTTCGCATTCTCCCGTATTCCTCTCTCATCATAGAGATGAAAAGGCGTGGGATACTGCGCTGTTATCTCTTTCAGTTTCTCCAGTGTCACAAAAGGCTTTTTTTTCATAATGTATCTTCTCCTCGTTTGCAGTTATTTTACATGCTGATGTGTAAACAGATGATCCTGACAGTATTCATAATTGCCGTTGCATTTGGAACAGAAACGGAACTCCAGATTCGGATCGTCCAGCTCTGTACGCCCGCAGATGGCACATTTATGCTTGGCAATGCCGCCGGTTTCCGGGTTTACCCTGCCTCTGTTCACAGCCTTCTGAAAATCCCTCCTCCGCTTCACTTCCTTCGGCCGGAAACGGCTCATACGTCCTCCGGTAAAGAAGAAAAGTATAAAATTCAGGAAAGAAGCCACAATGGGAACTGCCATCACCCAGACTCCAAGACGGATATAAGTCACCATATCATAAACGATCATAATGCCATATACCCACGCCATCCATTTCATACGGATAGGGATCACGAAAAACAGAAGGATCTGCACATTCGGATAACTTGCCGCATAGGCAAGAAATACCGACATACTGACATAGTAAGTGGTAAACACATTGCCCATAAGATAAATCCGTCCCGTGACAAAATATGTCAGAAATGCCGCGATCATCACAAACAGAAGACCGGAAAAAATATACAGGTTATACCGGAATGTGCCCCAGGTGCGTTCCAGAGACGACCCAATGGGGTAATAAAAAAACAATATGGAAATTGCAAACCACATGATATTTCCTGTACTTGGCGGATAAATCACCCATGTGACCAGCCTCCATACCTGCCCCTGGAGTATCATTGCCGGCTCCAGGCTCATCATATTCAGAAGTGCAGGGTTGAATTGCATCAGGATATATCCCAGCACATAGCAGATCACAATATAGAAAGTCAGGTTCGGTATCCCGTACCGTCCGAACTTCCGTTCCAGCTTGTCGATCCAGTTCATAAAAACACATATCTCCTTTACATAGTGGCCGCGTCAGAAAAACTTCTTTCTGGACAATACCAGCGCGGCAATAATACTCATTGCTACAGATATCAGAATAACAATAAGGAAACCCCACTGAGAGGCGGAAAACGGCATCCCCGCCGCGCTGAGATTCATTCCGTAGGCGCTGAACACGATCGTAGGTATACTCATCACAATAGTGATAATGGAAAGAACCTTCATGACGTCGTTCAGGTTGTTTGAAATCACCGAAGCGAAGATATCCACCATGCTTCTCAGGATCCCGCTGTAGATATTGGCCATCTCGATCGCCTGCGTGTTCTCTATGATAACATCCTCCAGAAGCTCCGTATCCTCCGGATACTTCTTGATGCTGTCCACCTTGATCAGTTTCTCAAGCACCGCTTCATTGGATCTCAGAGACGTGGTAAAGTATACCAGAGATTTCTCCAGTTCCAGAAGCTCCACCAGTTCCTGGTTACGGGGAGAAAGATGCAGTTTTTCCTCCACCTGTTCGCTCTTCTTATCTATAATACGCAGATAACGAAGATACATGCTGGCGTTTCTGTAAAGAATCTGCAGAATGAAACGGGTCTTCATATAGGTAAAGAAATTCCTGACCCTTCCTTCCATGAATCTGGTCAGCACCTGCGTGTCTTCCAGGCAGACGGTAAAGATCATCTTGTCAGTCACGATAATACCGAGTGGGATGGTTCCGTACCAGTCTTTCTCATTTCGTTCCTCGATCATAGGCACGTCCACCAGGATCAGTGTATAGGTGTCTTCCACCTCAATACGGGACCGCTCTTCCTCATCCAGAGGAGCGCGAAGATCGTCCACTTCAATCTGGAACTGCTCGGATATCTCGAAAATCTCCGTCGCTGTAGGATTCGT
>DWXL01000005.1 GCA_019119235.1 Candidatus Blautia excrementigallinarum
GCATCGGAAAGCGCGCGGCGTACAGGCTCTGCTGTCTTCTCTACCAGATCATGAGTCAGCTCGTCGAATTTCGCTCTTGTAAGGTTCATATCGAAATGCTTCGGTCCATCTGCCGTAGCGGTGATGAACGGAAGGTTGATGTTCGTGGTTGTCGCGCTGGAAAGCTCTTTTTTTGCCTTCTCTGCTGCTTCTTTCAGTCTCTGGAGAGCCATCTTGTCGTTGCTCAGATCAACGCCTTCCGCGTTCCTGAACTCGGAAAGCATCCAGTCAGTGATCTTCTGGTCGAAGTCGTCGCCGCCCAGACGGTTGTTGCCGGCAGTGGAAAGAACCTCGATAACTCCGTCGCCGATCTCGATGATGGAAACATCGAATGTACCGCCGCCGAGGTCGTAAACCATGATCTTCTGCTCTTTCTCATTGTCAAGGCCATATGCCAGAGCTGCCGCTGTAGGCTCGTTGATGATACGTTTTACATCAAGGCCTGCGATCTTGCCCGCATCCTTGGTCGCCTGACGCTGCGCGTCGTTAAAGTATGCCGGAACTGTGATCACGGCTTCTGTTACGTTTTCTCCCAGGTATCCTTCCGCGTCTTTTTTCAGTTTCTGAAGGATCATTGCGGAAATTTCCTGAGGAGAATATTTCTTGCCGTCGATTGTTACACGGTAATCTGTTCCCATCTCTCTTTTAATAGAAGAAATAGTTCTCTCTGCGTTTGTAACTGCCTGACGTTTCGCAGGCTCGCCTACCAGACGCTCTCCATTCTTTGTAAACGCTACGACAGAGGGTGTCGTTCTTGCGCCTTCTGTATTTGCGATAACGGTTGGCTGTCCGCCTTCCATAACTGCAACACAACTGTTTGTTGTACCTAAGTCAATACCAATGATTTTTCCCATGATAATTTTCCTCCTGTATTATTTGTCTATCAATGATGTTCGAGTCATCAAGTACTCTGGGTCA
The DNA here is from genome assembly GCA_019119235.1 of Candidatus Blautia excrementigallinarum. GTDB lineage: Bacteria > Bacillota > Clostridia > Lachnospirales > Lachnospiraceae > Blautia_A > Blautia_A excrementigallinarum. The sequence continues at coordinate 958 of DWXL01000005.1, forward strand.
GTTAGCTACTTTTACCATACTGTGACGGACTACAAATCCTTTATAGGTGTATCCCTTCTGGAGCTCTTCCACAACCATGTTCTCTCCGGCGTTTTCATCCTCCACATGCATCACTGCATTGTGGAAGTCCGGATTGAACTCTTTTCCAACGGCTTCGATCGCTTCCACGCCCAGCCCCTCCAGAGTGGTGAGAAGCTGTTTGTAGATCATCTGCATACCGTCCGCGAAAGCGTCTCCTTCCGGCGCCTGGGCCAGTCCGCGCTCAAAATTGTCTACCACAGGCAGGATCTTTTCAATAATCTCTCTTGCGCCTATGATGTACATGCTGGACTTTTCCTTTTCTGTACGCTTGCGGTAATTATCAAATTCCGCCATACTGCGCTTCAGTCTGTCGGTCAGATCCTCCACCTGCTGTTCCAGTTTATCTTTTTTCTTTTTTCCAAAGAAAGAGGTTTTGCTCTTTCCCTCTTTCGCATCTTCCTCAGGAGTATCCTTCTGAGGCTTTTCCGCCTCTTCCTTCTGTTCCGGCTCTTTTGCCGCTGTTTCCGGAGAACCTTCTGACGGTTCTTTCACAGCTTCGCTTTCAAGAGCCTCTTTTCCGGCTTCCTCCTGCACTTCAGATGTCTTCTTGTTTTCTTCTGACACGTGCTCTCTTCCACCTTTCTATATCTACCTATTGGCTGTCTTCCTTCTTCTTTTTTCTTCCAAATACCTGATCCAGTTCGTCTTTGAGGGTTTTCAGATTATCCACCACATTCTCGTAATCCATCCGCTTCGGACCTACGATACCGATGGTTCCGTGCATTCCCTCTCCCAGTTCATAGGTGGCAGTCACAACGCTACAGTCCTTCATGGTGTCGATCGGGAGTTCGTCTCCGATATAAACCTGAACGCCTGTGTTATCTGTATCCGCCATCCGCTCCTTTACAAAGTCCGCCAGTTGCTGCTTTTCCTCAAAAGCGGAAATCAGCTCCGTAGCCTTTGTCTTATCGGAAAGCTCAGGATATTTGAAAAAGTTTGTCGCTCCTGAAGTATAAATCTCCAGATCGTCCTCGTCTACCTGGATAGTCGCGGCCACTGCGTCAAGCACTCTCGCTACCAGTCCGCTGTGGATACCTGCCTGCTCCTTCAGTCTTGCGATCATTCCCAGGTTAATGTCCTGAATGGGAAGACCATTCAGATTCGTATTCAACAGAAGATTCAGTTTCAGGATCGTTTCGTCATCCATCTCCTCGTCAAGATCTATGATCTGGTTACGGATGACGTTTCCCTCACAGACCACTACCGCCACAAGCTGCAGCTCATTGACTCTGGAAAGCTGTATGAACTTCAGACGGCTTCCGCTGTACTGGGGCACGGAAATCATAGCCGCGTAATTAGTGTTCGAGGCAAGTACCCGCGCTACTTTCTTGAGTACTTTTTCCATCTTGTCGGTCTTCTCGATCATCAGATTACGGATTTCCTGTATTTCCGCTTCCTTTTCCTGCATCAGCTCATCTACATACAGACGGTATCCTTTATCGGAAGGAATCCTTCCTGCCGACGTATGGGGCTGTATGATGTAGCCAAGGTCTGTCAGGTCTGACATTTCATTCCGGATGGTGGCTGAGCTGACATTCAGGTCTGTGTACTTGGAAATTGTTCTGGAACCTACCGGCTCGCCTGTTTCCATATAGGTTTTGATGATCGCTTTCAGTATCTTTCTCTTGCGGTCGCTCAATCCTTCTTCCACATTCTCAGCTCCTTTCCGCTTTTGTCTGTTAGCACTCATCAATTAAGAGTGCTAACATTTACATTGTTAAGATAGCACCGTTGTAAACATTTGTCAACATTATTTGTAAAAATTTTTTTGAAAAAACTGTGACTGATTGACAGCACATATAATATAGGATAAGAAAGGAGGAGTTTTCCCGAAAGCGTACTTTCCGGGAAAACTCCTCCTTTCTCTCAGGGTTCACAGGTCATAGCCTCTGACATAATACATACTCCCATGGCTCCGACGGCCAGGGTTTTTTCTATCTGTACCTGATCCAGACGGATCCCGCCGATGGCGTAAACTGGAAGAGAAACAGCCTGACAGACTTCCTTCAGAAACTTCACCCCTCTGGGTGGAAGATCTTTCTTGCATTCCGTGGCATAAATATGGCCGGCGATCAGGTAATCCGCCCCTAAAGCCGCCGCTTCTTCAGCCTCCTGTACGCTGTGTACCGAGCAGCCAACCGCTATTTTCCCCAAGTCCTCTGTTCCTGTACTGCGCAGTACAGGAAGAGGAAGATGCAGGCCGGCGGCCTCTGTTTTTACCGCCGCCTCCCTGTAGGTATGGCAGTAAAAAGGCACCTGATATCTATCGCAGATTTCTTTTACCTTTCCGGCCAACCGGGTATAGGCTTCCTGTTCCAGATCTTTTTCTCTTAACAGAATCCTCTCCGGTCTTTTCTTACACAGGCTCTCGATCTGTTCCAAAAAGGGGCGTACAGACAATTTCCGGTTTGTCACAACTGTAATCCGGGGCCAGAGATCTTTTTCCATTATTCCCCCTTCTTTCTTACACATAAACATACTCCGCCATCACTGGCTGAAGATCTTCTTCCAGCAGGCTGTCATAGACCTCCCGGACGGACCGTTCGTCCGAGATCTCAAACTGAGCGTCTCCCTTATCCTCCAGCTCTTCTACATGCTCTCCGATACCGGTGCTCACGCCGGCAGAAATCTTGGTGGCGGCGATCTTCACCAGGTTATCCCTTACCCTGGCGCACTCTCGTGTAGAAATGGTGATTCCTGCAAAAGGCATAAACAGGCGGTAAGCGCAAACCACCTGGAGAAGCTGGGCCTCGTGAACGTCCATAGGATTGATCTTATCGTTGTTAATAATAGGACGGAGCCTGGGACAGGAGAAGGAAATCTCTGCCTGGGGATATTTTTTCTGTAGATACCAGGCATGCATACCTGTGGCAAAGGCGTCTTTACGAAAATCGTCCAGTCCCAGAAGGGCGCCGAAAGCCACGCCCCGCATACCTCCCATAAGAGCTCTTTCCTGGGCGTTGACACGATAGGGGTAGATTCTCTTATGGCCTGCCAGATGAAGAGTCTCATACTTGTCTGCATGATATGTCTCCTGAAAAACTGTCACATAGTCTGCTCCGCATTTATGGAGATAGGCGTACTCATCAGAATTCATAGGATAGACCTCCAGACCGATGACCCGGAAATATTTTCCGGCAATCTTACAGGCCTCTCCGATATATTCCACCGTAGATTTTTTCCTGCTCTCTCCTGTAAGGATCAGGATTTCCTGAAGGCCGGACTGAGCGATAGCCGCCATTTCCTTATCGATTTCTTCATATGTGAGCTGGGCTCTTTTGATCCTGTTATGGCAGTTAAACCCGCAGTAGATACAGTAATTTTCACAGTAATTTGCGATATAGATAGGGGTGAACATATAAATGGAATTGCCAAAGTGCTTTCTGGTCTCCTTCTGGGCGCACTGGGCAATCTCCTCCAGCAGAGGCAGAGCCGCAGGAGAAAGCAGGGCCTTAAAGTCTTCCGGGGTTTTGTAATCATGAGCAAGGGCTCTTCTTACATCCGCCTCGGTATACAGACTGTAGTCGTAATTTTTCGCAGCCTCCCGGACTTTGTCCATCACATCGCTTTGGATTATCTCCATATCC
>DWXL01000064.1 GCA_019119235.1 Candidatus Blautia excrementigallinarum
GTTTCCTGCCTTTTTCTTCCAGTTTCCTTTTCACCGTAGGGTATTTCTCCATATCGGTATGGGGGATAAACTTCGCCGCCTGCATCCGGATCAGGAAATCCGGCATGGAAGCAAACTGTACGCTGAACACGTTCTCCCTGAGATACCTGATGTCTTCCATACGGTTCCGGTCAAGGAGCAGCGTCCGGGCCCCGTCCAGGGAAGAATTGCGCAGGGCGGTATACCGTTCCAGAGGAACGTCCGGAAAGATCCCCACTGTAATGGCGGATTCCAGATTCCCGTGGGCGCAGAAGGCTCCGGAAAGATAATAGTGGCCGATATCCTCCTCCGTGCATCCCGCGCTCTCCAGAAGACAGTCCAGCATGGTATGCGCCGCCGCTTTGGTGTCTATATACTGCTTTATGTCTGTCTGAGAGAAATAAAGAGGTTCTCCGATCCCGGACTCCTCCGCCGTGGCGTAGACCGCGCCGTATTCTCCCTCATCCTCAAAATATACGATCCTCTCAGACGCCTGCGGATCCAGATTCCCGGCAATGTCTGTCCATCCGTTCAGTCTCATCTCCGCCAGAAGGTCAATGATTCCTGAGCCGCAGATCCCCACAGGCTTTATTCCGCCGATCGTGGTAAAGGACAGCTTCCCGTCCTCGATGCACACCGTATCAATGGCTCCCTCCCGGGCGCGGATCCCGTACCGGCTGATATCGCCCTCCAGCGCAGGCCCCGCGGCTCCGGCTCCCGCCAGCAGCCACTCCCTGTTCCCGATCACCAGCTCGCCGTTGGTGCCGATATCAAAAAACAGGCCGATCTCATCCTTCCGGTAGAAATCCATCAGAAGAAGGCCGCTGACAATATCGCCGCCCACATAATTGGAAATCCCCGGCATAAAAAATACCTCTCCCGCAAAATTCAGTCCCAGTTCCCTTCCCCGGAAAAATCCCGGTTCTGTTGTCACCGGCGCATAAGGAGAAGAAAATACGGTCCAGGCGTCCAGCTCCAGAAAGAAGTGCACCATCGTCGTGTTGCCCGATATCACCATCACCGGACATGCGCCTGCCTGAATCCCTGTTTTCTCTGTCAGCTTCTCCAGAAGCCGGTGAAAGGTCTCCACCGTCGCCTGATGAAGTTCTCTTTTGTGTTCCGGTTTCTCCATCCCGTAGGTGATCCTGGTAAGAATATCCGCCCCGTATGCCGCCTGTCCGTTCGTCTCGCTCTCTTCCGCCAGCACTTCGCCTGTGTTCATATCCACGATCTGCATAAGGATCGTGGTGGAGCCGTAGTCCACCGCCAGCCCGTAATGCTCCCGCGTGCGGTCTCCTGCCTCCACCGCTGTTATCAGGATTCCCTGTTCCTCATGGACCAGTGTCACCGTGATCTCCCATCCGGCTTCCCGGCACAGAGGATAAAGCGTCCTGAGCGCCTCCAGGGAAAAGCGGATATCCCTGTATCCGTTTTCTTCCAGACCCTGTCTGATCCTCATCTGATCGCTGACATGTTCTTCTTCTGACGGAGCCTCCAGGCGCAGAAAAACTTTCTCGCTGAGACCTCGCATATTTATTTCAGTCATATATGATTTCTCCAGATCTTTCTGTCAATACTTCCCGGTCTCCCCTGGGAAATGCCGACCATATTCATAATCCAGAGGCAGCCTGCCCCTCTTTATCATTCTTCACTATCATACCGGATTTCCCGGATATTATCAAAAGAAATTTCGTTCCCGTCCGTAAAAATCATTCTGCGCCGGCACTCGTCGATCCTTCTGAGATTCCCCCGAAACTGCCTGTAGGATCCGCCCTCTTTCCGATTATCCGGGCAGAAAAAGACAACCGTTATCTCCGGCTGTTCCCGGATCTTCTCCGCAAGAATCTTCACCGTCCTGTTCAGGGTCTCTGTCTGCTCCCCGTCCGGCTCCCGTCTCTCTTCTGTGATCCTGGCAGTCTCCTTCACCGCATCCCCGTATCCTGTCAGAGCGGCAAAAGGCGCGAACTGCGCCGCCCTGTCCCTTGTCGGCATCCGCGGCCTGGTGGGCGATACATGGTGGGGAAGACCGATAATATCGTCATACCGCCCGGAATCCCCGAAGTAATTCTTCATAATATCCCGCTTCCTTTCATGCTTTATGGCCGCCGATCTGCTGATTCCGGTCACGCGCCGTAGCGCCTTCCTCCAGATTCATTCCTCTCAGAACGGCGTTTTTGCCGAATCTCTTCCGGATATCCAGAACAGCCTCCTGCATCCTGCGTTCCCGCTTCCGCCGCCGTTCCTCCTCCCGGTCCGCCTTCTCCCTGGAGGCGTAATCCGTAAAGAGATCCATCTGCTCAAAAACTTCTTTTGTTTCTATATTACGTTCATCCACTACCCTGCCGGCGGTAACCGTGATCCTTCTTACCAGAAGATCCCTGTCCACGATCCTGTCGTAAAGCCCCGTCACCGCCTCTGTGATCCGTTCGCCGGAGGACGTCTGCCTGTCCAGGTTCACAGTGCCGTGGGCGTGCTTCGGGATCTGACGGCCATAATGATCCGTAGTCACTTCACCTCTGTACCGCTTCCTTCTCTCCGGGTCTTTCAGGTTCTCGATATCATAACCTACCGTCAGCGTGATCTGGTCCGTCACCAGGCGCCTGTCCACCAGATCCAATACCAGAAGGTCCGTCATCTCCCGGGTCACAAGCCTTGCCTTGTCACTGGGATAGGGGCAGTGCAGCACCTGTCCGGATCCCACGCTGTTATTCTCCGGACGATAACTCCTGATATCCTCCATGGTGCATGGTTCCCAGCCCCACGCGTGATCGATAAGAAGTTCCGCGTTCACTCCGAAGAGTTTATAAAGCAGCCCTTCATTATAGTACTCTCCCGGCCGGCCCAGAGAACACCTGGCAATATCCCCCATGGTATAAAGGCCATGGGCCTTCAGCTTCCTGGCGTATCCTCTTCCCACTCTCCAGAAATCCGTAAGCGGCTGATGATCCCACAGCAGTTCCCGGTAAGATCTCTCATCCAGCAGGGCGATCCGCACCCCGTTCTCATCCGGAGGGCTGTGTTTGGCCTCGATATCCATAGCCACCTTGCACAGATAAAGGTTGGTGCCGATCCCTGCCGTAGCTGTGATCCCTGTATTCCGGAAAATATCCAGGATCATCTTACCAGCCAGTTCCCTGGCGGTCATACGGTATGCGTTCAGATAATGTGTGGCGTCGATAAACACCTCGTCAATGGAATATACATGGATATCTTCCGGTGCAATGTATTTCAGGTAAATATCATAGATCCTGGTACTGTATTCCATATAGAGAGCCATCCGGGGCGGAGCGGCGATATAGGACAGCCCCAGTTCCGGATGCTCTCTAAGCTCCGCCTCAAGATAAGATCTTCCTGTGAGCTTCCCGCCCGGAGCGTTCCTTCTCCTGACGGCGTTGATCCCCCGGACCTTCTCCTCCACCTCAAAAAGCCGGATCCGCCCCGGTATGCCGTAAGCTTTCAGCGCCGGAGACACTGCAAGACAAATGGTCTTCTCCGTGCGGCTCCTGTCCGCCACCACAAGATTCGCCGTCATGGGATCCAGCCCCCGTTCCCGGCATTCCACTGATGCATAGAAAGATTTCAGGTCAATCGCTATATAACTGCGCGCCTCATT
>DWXL01000065.1 GCA_019119235.1 Candidatus Blautia excrementigallinarum
GCAAGGGCTGTATTCTTCGGAATGTCCATGGACACCACAAGAGAAGAGATGACACAGGCGGTTCTGGAAGGCGTTGCCTTCGGCCTCAGAGATTCTCTCGAGGTTGCCAGAAGTCTGGGGATTAAGATCGAAAGAACGAAGATCTGCGGCGGCGGAGCCAAGAGCCCGCTGTGGAAAAAGATCATCGCCAATGTGATGAATCTGAAAGTAGACGTACCCGTAGTAGAGGAAGGTCCTTCCATGGGCGGCGCCATGCTGGCGGCGGTTGGATGCGGAGCCTATCCGGATGTGGAGACTATCGCAGAGAAGTTTGTTCATGTGGTAGAGACTGTGGAGCCGGATCCTGAACTGGTGGCGAAATATGAGGAACGTTATCAGAAATTCAAAAAGCTTTATCCTACAATGAAAGAGCTTTTCTGAGAGAGGATTCCAACAGCAGTTTTTAAATGAAACAAATCAAGACTGGTATATTGTGGCAGGAAAATAAGTCCATAATATACCAGTCTTTTGTTTTCAGAAAAAATACGCTGTTTGATATCTGCTTGAAAAAATTACAAAAAATTATATAATAAAAATGAAATAATATTACAGTTTTTGCCATATGCCCGGAGGTTACATAATGAATCAGAAAAAAACAAAAAAACCAGTGAAAAAAGAAATACTGCTGATCCTCCTGGGCATATTTTTTGTCGCGCTTTTTCTCGTCTTCATGAACAGCTTTTATGAGACCGTGTGGGAGAGAAGCGGCATCGACGAGGCGGAAGAGATACAGACTTATGATTATCAGTACGCCATGATCGTGGACGGCGGAAACGAGGAACTGTGGGACGCGGTGTACACCAGCGCCCGGGAACAGGCGGAGAAATACAGAGTGAACCTGGAACTGATGGTCAGCAGCAAGGCGGACGGATACGACGAGCTGGATTATATGGAGATCAGCATAGCCGCGGGAGTGGACGGGATCATTCTGGAGTATAACGGAGAAAATAATCTGAAGGAAGAGATCAATAAGGCTGTGGAGCAGGGAATCCCTGTAGTCACGGTAATGAACGACGCCCAGGACAGTCTTAGACAGAGTTTCGTGGGAGTGAACGACTATCAGAGAGGGCAGGCTTACGGCGAACAGGTGGTGAGCCTGATGGACGAAAATACCCGCTATGTCCTTATCCTTCTGGACAGCGAGGAGGGAGACCTGGAGAAAAATCAGATCTACAGTCTTATCAGCAGCGCTGTGATGCAGGTGGCGCCTACGGGGAAAGCCTGTCAGGTGTTTGCCCGGAACATGTCCACCGGAAGCAAGTTTGATATCGAGGAAACCATACGGCAGATCTTCCAGGATCCCATGGGACCGCCCCAGATCCTGGTGTGTATGGACGAGACCACAACGGAGTGCGCCTATCAGGCCATGATCGACTTTAACATGGTGGGAGACGTGAAGATCATAGGTTATTATGAATCGGATACGATCATGGACGCGGTACGAAAGGGTCTGATCCCCGTCACCTGTACCCTGGATACGGAACAGCTGGGAAGAGATACGGTGGACGCTCTGTGGGAGTACGGGCAGGAAGGAAGAGTGAATTCCTACTATAATGTAGACCTTAAGTTTATCACAAAGGAAACGACGTCAGCTGAAGCTGCGGGAGGGGCAGAAAGAAATGAAAACAGCTAACAGAAGACGGTGGGGGGATATCCCCCTTGCCAGGAAGGTTTTGATCGCTGTGGGCAGTATATCGGTCCTTCTTCTGCTGATCGATTCCCTTCTGTATTTTCAGGTAAACAGGATCATCAGGAGGATGGATACGGTATATTCCAGCAACGTCAACATGACGGGGCTTTCGGAATCCCTGGATACGGTACAGGACGATCTTTACTCCTATTTAAGCGTTAACAGTTCAGACGCTCTTGAGGAATACTACCGCAGCGAGCAGGCGTACAGAAACCTTCTGGGAAGCCTGAATCTGGAGATTACCTCAAACCCTGCGAAGCTTCTGGAGCGTAAGATCCGCAGGATGTCCAATACTTATCTCGCCCTGGCGGAAGACGCGGTGACGGCCAAGAGAGGCCGCAACGTGGAAAAATACAAGACGCTTTACGATGAGGCCCAGAACCTGTACGGCTATATCAACAGTTATATTGAAGAGCTGAACAGCCAGCAGTTCCGGAACAATTCCTCCAGTTACCAGACCCTGCGTGAGGCCCTTACTTATCTGGAGGTTTCCAGTATGGTGATCATGACCGTGATGATGGGGATCAGTATCGCCATTCTGTTCCTGCTGACAAAAGAGATGATCGTGCCTCTGACCAATCTGGCGGAGACGGCCAATCTGGTAGGTCAGGGAAACTTCAGCGTAAAGATGCCGGAGACGGATTCCAGAGATGAAGTGGGGATCGTGACCAGGGCTTTCAACACCATGGTAAAAAGTCTGGAGGAATACATTATCCGTACCAAAGAAAGTATGGAAAAGGAACAGCAGATGATGGAGAAGGAACTCCTGATGGAGAACCACCTGAAAGAAGCCCAGCTCCGTTACCTCCAGTCCCAGATCAATCCTCATTTCCTCTTTAATTCCCTGAACGCCGGCGCCCAGCTTGCCATGATGGAGGATGCGGAGAAGACCTGTGTCTTCGTGGAAAAAATGGCGGATTTTTTCCGTTACAATGTAAAGAAAGGAATGGGCGACGCCAGCCTTTCGGAAGAAATCGAGGCCGTGGAGAACTATGTTTATATCCTTAACGTGCGTTTTGCCGGGGATATCCATTATACCAAAAACATAGACAAAAGAGTTCTGGACGTGCGGGTTCCCAGCATGATCCTCCAGCCCATCGTGGAAAACGCGGTGAATCACGGAATCCGCAATATCGAGCGGGAGGGCACGATCCATCTGGAAGTACAGAAGGACGGCGGGAACATTGTGATCAGTGTGAAGGATAACGGCAAAGGAATGAGTCCGGAGCGGATCGAAGAGGTGTTAAGCGGCCATGCCGGAGACGGGGAGGAACAGTCGGATTCCACCGGTATCGGTATGAATAACGTGATCAGCCGCCTGGAACTTTACTATGACCGCAAAAATCTGATGGAAATATACAGTGAAGGGGAGGATAAGGGTACGGAAGTGATCCTTACCATTCCGCAGACCAGAGAGGGGGACGAGACAGATGTACAGGATCATGCTGGCTGACGACGAAGGGATCATGCTGGAGGCCCTGAG
>DWXL01000066.1 GCA_019119235.1 Candidatus Blautia excrementigallinarum
TATCATTATAACAACATTCGCTGTTTTGTCAATGTTAAAATATCTGATTTCTTCCGAAAAAAGCTGTCCCGTTCAGAATACAGTCTGCACCAGGACCATATAGAGCACCGTACCTCCCGCTATGGAGAGGAGCATCTGCCGTTTCCAGAGATGAAGGAGCACAACCGCCGCTATGGCGATCAGCTCCGGGATCCCACGGCTTCCTTTCAGAAAACTGACATTTTTCAGGCAGTAAACAACCAGAAGTCCGAATACTGCCGGCGGAAGCACTCTTCCAAGATACTGTATGTATCGCGGCGTTTCTCTCCCCGCCGGGAACAGAAAAAAGGGAAGAAATCTTGTCAGCATGGTTCCCAGGACCACCGCCGCTACTGTAATGATCTGCTGTGTTACCGTCACCTCTGCCCCTCCTCTCTTTTTTCCACTGGTTTTCTCAACAGTGTAAGCATCATAAGCATGGCCGCCATGGAAGGGATTATGAAATTATCCGCCCCAAATATCCACAGGCAGAGAAGAGAAATCCCCAGCCCAAGAAGAGCGCTGATGTGCTGCCGGTCTTTCAGCCACTGTTCCAGAAAGATCACCGTAAACATGGCAGTCATCACAAAATCAAGTCCCTCTGTATTGAAATGAATGAGAGAGCCGAAAATTCCGCCAAGTGTGGAACCTGAAAACCAGTAAAAATGATTCAGAAGCGTTACAAAGAACATGAACCATCCTCTGTCCACATCCGGCGGAATTTTCGCCGTATAATTGATGGAAAAACTTTCATCGCACATACCGAAGATCAGATAAAGCTTTTTCAGTCCTGTCCCGCGGAATTTATCCAGCATGGAAATTCCGTAGAACAGGTGTCTTGCGTTGATCATCAGCGTCATCAGAAACGCCTGGACGGGATTAAAGCTTCCCAGAAGCAGGTCCACAGTGATAAACTCCATGGAGCCCGCAAAGATCGTTATACTCATAAGCATGGGATACAGGAAACTGAATCCCGATACGTTCATATAGATCCCGTAGGTCATACCCAGGAACCAGAATCCCGCAAAGATCGGGATCGTATAGGGAAATGCCGCTTTGAAGGCTTTTTTTATGCTGTTCTGTTTCGTCATCTTCCGTTCATTTCCTTTACCTCAGTTTTACACCAGATATTTATTACGCAGAGCTTCTATTGCCTTTGGCGTCAGATATAGAGCTTTTTTCAGGAATTTATCCACCGTACCGTAATCCTCCTCGATGGTATCGAAAACCGTATCCAGGTATTCGCCCTTGACTTTATACAAAAGGCGGATCTTATCCATAATCGTGCTGTCCACAATTGTTCTGGTCTCCATATAGCGGACCATATGCTGCATTTCCTCTTCCATGTAGAGATTCGTCTTCACATAATCTTCTCTGATCGTCTCCCGGGGGATTCCCAGCGCGCACAGAAGGATCGCCGTGCCTACTCCCACGCGGTCTTTCCCGGCGCTGCAGTGCCACAGGACCGCGCCTTCCTCATGGTGGAGAAGTATGTCTATAAACTGCGCGTACTGCTTGATACAGAACGGATCCCTGATAAAATTGCTGTATTGCTTATGTATCACTTCATCAGGAACAGGATCATGGCGTATGATCATATCCGGTAGGCTCACAGGTTTTGTGATCCCCCTTGTCTCATCATCCAGGATCGTGATCTCGTGGTATTTCACGCCGTCCATAACAGTATCCGGCTTATCGGTGATTTCCCGTCTGGAACGAAAATCGATCACCTCCGTCAGATGATAGTCTTTGCGCAGCACATCCTGATCTGCGATAGAAACATGGTAGAGCTCGCCGCTTCGCAGAAGATGTCTGGGAAGGATATATCTTCCGTCTTCCGCCATCAGCGCCCCCAGATCTCTTGTGTTTGGAAGGCTCTGGAGCGGAATCCGGCTGCCTTTGGGAAATCCGGCGACGATATTCGGATTCAGCGCCCGCAGAAGCTGGATGCAGTCTCCGATCTCTCTTTCGGTCATCTCGAATTTATAACGTTTTCTTCTTTTTGTGACAACCACAAGACAGCTGGTGCTGATCTGTTTCTGCACTCCGCCCTCCACACCTTCCCGGCGTTTATAGACCCACAGAATATCTTTGCAGGGAAGATAATTTGTCATCATATGTTTGGAAAAAATCAGACTTCCATCTTCAATTTTTATTTTCCCATATTTCACAGCTCTTCCTCCTGTCGCTCCGGAAGCTCATTTATCCGGAGATTTTTATTCGGGACCCGACCGCTGTCCGGATTTCTGTCCCGAACATTCAGAATTTGAATACTACAGCCTCATAGGCGCGCAGCGTCAGTTCTTCTTCCGGCCGGATATCCCCGTAATTGGAGATCATAACAGATCCTTCCCTGCCTTTGAATTCTTCCGGCAGTTCCATTTCCCTGATTTCTTCAGTAAAATTACAGATCACAAGAAGTTTCTCATTATCCAGAGTCCTTGTATAGACATACAGGCTCTCGTCTTCCGGCATCAGAAGCTCATAGTCCCCGTAAACGATAACAGGGTTTTCGTGGCGGAGCCGGATCAGCTTCTGATAGTAATAAAATACAGAATCCTCCCTGCCCAGTTCCTCTCTGGCGTTGATCTCCGTGTAATTGGGATTCACCATGATCCAGGGCGTGCCTTCCGTAAAACCGGCGTTCTCACTGTCGTCCCACTGCATGGGCGTGCGGGCGTTATCCCGGCTCTTGTATCGTAAATACCGCATCATGGTATCACTGTCAAAAACGCCCTGCCCCACCAGTTCGTGATAAGCGTTAATGCTCTCAATATCCCGGAAATCTTCCAGCGTGCGGAAAGGAACGTTCGTCATTCCCAGTTCTTCTCCCTGATATACGTAAGGAGTCCCCTGCATCATGTGAAGACAGGTCGCCAGCATTTTGGCCGACACTTCCCTGTACTCAGGGGAATCGTTGCCCATCCGCGAAAGCATTCTCGGCTGGTCGTGGTTGCACCAGTAAAGGCTGTTCCACGCCTTTCCGGCAAGAGACGTCTGCCACTTCGTCAGAACCTTCTTCAGCTCTGTCAGCTTTATCTTTCTCTCGTTCCACTTGAAGGTCTCTCCGCCGTCAAGATCCATGTGTTCAAACTGGAAGACCATATTCAATTCTTTTCCATCGAGGGAGGCGTATTTTTTCGCCTCTTCCACCGTTACGCCGGAACACTCTCCCACTGTCAGGAGATCGTATCTGGAAAGCACCCGGCGGTTCATTTCCTGAAGGTATTCATGCACATGCGGACCGTTGCATACATAGGGGCCGTAATCTCCGTATCCGTTCTTACCCACTTCTCCGTCAGGCAGTCCCGGCACTTTTGAGATCAGTGAGATCACGTCCATACGGAAGCCGTCGATCCCTTTCCGGCACCACCAGTCCATCATGTCGAAGACCTCGTCCCGCACTTTCGGGTTGTCCCAGTTGAGGTCCGGCTGTTTTCTGGAAAACAGATGCAGGAAATACATATCCGTCTGTCCGTCATACTCCCAGGCGGAACCGGAAAAACAGGATCCCCAGTTGTTCGGTTCTTTTCCGTTCTTTCCCTCCCGCCAGATATAATAATCCCGGTATGGATTGTCTTTTGATTTCCGGCTTTCCACAAACCAGGGATGCTCGTCGGAGGTATGGTTTACCACCAGATCCATAACGATCCGGAGCCCTCTCTCATGAGCCGCCGTCAGCATTCTGTCGAAGTCTTCCATGGTCCCGAAATCTTTCATGATCCCCCGGTAATTGCTGATGTCATAACCGTTGTCGTCATTCGGCGACTCATAGACCGGGGACAGCCATATCACATCGATCCCCAGTTTTTTCAGATAATCCATTTTTTCTGTGATACCGTTAAGGTCTCCGATCCCGTCCCCGTTGCTGTCGTTAAAACTGCGCGGGTATATCTGATAAACCACGGCTTCTTTCCACCATGTTCTTTCCATTTCCATTCTCCTTCATCTATGCTGCATTTGAGATTATGGCGGCGTCCGGCGTCCCGGCCCGCCGCCTTAT
>DWXL01000067.1 GCA_019119235.1 Candidatus Blautia excrementigallinarum
ATCTCAGCGTAAAAGATTCCGTCTGTCCCCATAACAAGAGGCAGCAGCAAAGCCACGCCGATACGGACAAAAAACTCCACTATCCCGCTGAGCATGGGGATCAGCGTATTGCCAAGTCCCTGCAGCGCAGATCTGTATACATAAAGGAAATACAGAATACAGAGACAGGCAGCCATAATGGAGAGATACTTCCAGGCAATCGCCAGCACCTCATGTGTTTCTGCCGGATCACCGGAAATAAACAGCATCAGGATATGCTTTCCGAAAACAAACATGATACAGGAAATCACTGCTGATGTAAGAAACGCAAGCCCCGCGCCTGCGTGAACGCCTTTTTTTATCCTTCCGATTTCTCCTGCTCCGAGATTCTGCCCTACATAAGTGACAATGGCATAACCATAGGAGATCGCCGCCATTTCCAGGATTCCGTATAGTTTATTGGTAGCCGTGAAACCGGCGACAAAAAGAAATCCGTATCCGTTGACAACGTACTGCACCACCAGTCCGCCTACGGAAATGATCACATCCTGAAAAAGAACGGGAGTGCCAAGTTTCAAAAGTCTTCCGTCCAGTCCGGGTACTCTCCTGAAATCTTCTCTTGTAACTTTTACGATTTCTATTTTTCTTACTGCCAGGAAACAGTACAATGCGGAAAAGGCCTGAGCAATCACGGTTGCAATGGCGGCTCCCGCCACTCCCCAGTGAAACTCCGCCACAAAAAGAATATCCAGCACTACATTAATAGAGGCCGCGATAACCATGGCGATCAGCGGCGTGCGGCTGTTTCCCAGTGCCCGCAGCACCGCCGCGAAAACATTATAGGCCGCCACAACCGGAATCCCACAGAATACGATACGGAGATACAGAAGAGACATCCCGATGATGTTGTCCGGCGTATTCAGAAATATCAGTATCCAGTGAGCGAATATCTGGCTTACTGTAAACAGCAGAGCCGCAATCACCGCTGTCAGGATATAACTGCGCGCCACAGCTCTTTTCAGCAGATCCCATTTCTTTGCTCCGTAGTGCTGGGAAATCAGTATGGAAAAACCCTGCGTAGCTCCCGTAGAAACTCCCAGAACCATCCACATGATCCATTCCACCGCGCCCAGAGCTGCCAGAGCCTGGACTCCGGCGACCTGTCCTACAACAATGGTATCTACCATTGTATACAGCTGCTGACAGATATTACCCAGCATCAGCGGAATCGCAAATATCATAAGCAGCCTGCCCGGCGGGCCTTTTGTCATATCTTTAATCTGTTGTCCTGCCATACAATCCTCCGTATGTGCGTCTCCATCTGTCATGATGGCGCGTATCTTCTTTATTTATTATGTACTGAGGCTTTATATCCCTCTCCCCAGTCCCACATGGCATCCAGGATCGGCTTCAGACTTTTCCCCAGTTCTGTCAGGCTGTATTCCACACGCGGAGGAACTTCCGCATATACCTTACGGTTTACAAGCCCTTTTTCTTCCATGTCCCGCAGCTGTGCGGTCAGAACCTTCTGTGACACGCTTCCGATGGATTTTTTTAATTCTCCAAATCTCTTTGTGCCAGGTAAAAGATCCCGCAGGATCAACACCTTCCATTTATCGCCGATCAGCATCAGCGTGGTTTCCACCGGACATACCGGTAATTCTTTTACCGTCTGCATTACCGTCTCTCCTTTTCAATAGTTTCCATTTAGTAACTACGGCACAATATTGTGCTTACTTTACATTCAACACCTGCAGAATTATTATAATCTTGCAAGATAAAAATTGCAATTCAAAAACATATTCAAAATCAGGAGGTATTTATCATGAATGAAGTTGTAACATTTTTGCAGGAAAATCCCGTACAGTATCTGGCTACCATAGGCCGTGACGGCAAGGCCAAGTGCCGCCCCTTCATGTTTGCCGGCGAGATGGACGGAAAGCTGTGGTTCTGCACCAACAATACCAAAGAAGTCTACAAAGATATGCTTGCCAATCCAAACATTGAGGTTTCCGTTTCCAGCCCGTCTTATGCGTGGATCCGTTTACACGGCGAGGCCGTTTTTGAAAACAACATGGCAGCCAAGGAGATGTGCATCCAGAACCCCATCGTCAAGGGACAGTACGGCGAAGCTGCCAACCCCATCTTCGAGGTATTCTATCTGAAGGACGCTCATGCGGTGATCGCCGACTTCTCCGGCAACCCGCCCAGGGAGTACGACCTGTAAGCAGAACTTCCCGGATATCTTCCGGGCAAGGCGGCTTGCGGGGTTTGTTCTTAATCTAAATCATATCTCGACAGGAGGTTTCTTATGCAGACGAAAGATTATATGAAATATATCGCCACCATAATTCACTCTGCTGTATTTGCCACAGTGGACAGCAAGGGGCGTCCTGCCACCTGCGCCATTGACATTATGGATTATGATGAAAGCGGCCTTTACTTCCTGACCGCCAGAGGCAAGAACTTTTATGACCGGCTGAAAGCCAATGAAAATATTGC
Source organism: Candidatus Blautia excrementigallinarum (assembly GCA_019119235.1). Lineage (GTDB taxonomy): Bacteria > Bacillota > Clostridia > Lachnospirales > Lachnospiraceae > Blautia_A > Blautia_A excrementigallinarum. The sequence goes on from DWXL01000067.1 coordinate 2,482, forward strand.
TTTTACCGCTATGAAGGGCGAAGACACCCTGTCCCGCATAGCGGTATCGGTACAGGGCAAGGCGAAAGAAATCGGGTCGGAGAAACTTCCCGATCTGTTCCGCAAAAATCCTTATATGGAAAAAATATATCCCGATGTGCGCTCCCGCAGTGCCCTCACCGTATTCAAAATATACGAGGGGACGGGAGAATGGTTTGACCTTTCCAGGCAGCCGATTGAACGCGCCAGCTTCTCCTTCGGCGGGGCGCAGACAAGGAAAACAGGTTACTTTGTAACGGACAACTGCATTGGCTGCAAGCTGTGCTATTCCAAATGCCCGCAGAAGTGTATCGACATTGGGGTAAAGCCTGTAGTCATACAACAGGAACACTGCCTGCATTGTGGGAACTGCTATGAAATCTGCCCTGCAAGAGCGATTGAACGGAGGTAGAACAATGACACAGGACGAGAGATTGGACTATCTGCTCCGCCACCTGTTAGCGGAACGGGGAGAATATACAGACATCCGTGTGTCGGATGACCTTTCGGAAAAGCGGAAGCTTCTTCGCAGTCTGATGAATGTACGCCCGCCGGTTCCGGTCAGCGCGGAATTTTTAGCCGTACAGGACTCATATTTACAAGAACGCCTTGCGGAGCGAGTCATCACAAGACCTGAGGATCTGGCGCCGGTGCGCCCAGGCTTGTATCTCTGGCAGGGCGACATTACTACTCTTGCCGCCGACGCCATCGTCAATGCGGCAAACAGCCAGATGCTTGGCTGTTTCGTGCCCTGTCACGGCTGTATCGACAACGCTATCCACACTTATGCAGGGATACAGCTTCGCATGGAATGCGCCCGTATGATGGCCGGACAGCAGGACGAAGAACCTGCCGGCAGTGCAAAAATCACAAAAGCCTATAACCTGCCCTGCCAGTATGTACTGCACACCGTAGGCCCGATTGTCTATGGCAGCGTTACCAAAACAGACCGAAAACTGCTGGCGAGCTGCTACCGTTCCTGTCTGGAACTGGCGGCGGAACATGGCCTGCACAGCGTGGCTTTCTGCTGTATCTCCACCGGCGAGTTTCATTTTCCGGCTGAACCGGCCGCAGAGATCGCTATTGGAACAGTTCGGGAATGGCAGCAACAAAATCCAGATAAAATCGAGGTGATCTTCAATGTTTTCAAGGACAGCGACTATGAGATCTACAAACGTCTTCTATAATAGTATCTCTCGTCTCAAGCAGGAACTTGACTCGGCGGACGCGGTGGTGATCGGAGCCGGTTCCGGGCTCTCCACTTCCGCCGGATTTACCTATACCGGCGAACGCTTTCAGAAGTATTTCAGGGATTTTATCGCCAGGTATGGTTTCCAGGATATGTATTCCGGCGGGTTCTATCCCTTTGACACTCTGGAAGAGCATTGGACCTACTGGAGCCGGTATATTTACATCAACCGGTATATGGATGCTCCGAAGCCGGTTTACAGAAATCTTTATGATTTGGTAACGGATAAAGATTATTTTGTCCTGACAACCAATGTGGACCACTGTTTTCAAAAAGCCGGGTTTGACAAACAGCGCCTGTTTTATACGCAGGGTGATTATGGGTTGTTTCAGTGCAGTGTACCTTACCATAAGGAAACTTATGACAATGCAGAGAGTATCCGTAAAATGATTGAGTCCCAAGGCTATGTGATCGCTGAAAACGGTGAGATAAATTTACCGGAAGGGATTGTGCCTAAAATGGAGGTACCCGCTGAATTGATTCCCCACTGTTCGAAGTGTGGAAAACCTATGAGTATGAATCTTCGGGCTGATGATACTTTTGTGGAGGATGAAGGCTGGCACGCCGCCGCCCGTCGATATGATGACTTCCTCCGCCGCCATGAAGGAGAACATATTCTCTTTCTGGAATTAGGCGTAGGCGGCAACACCCCGGGCATTATTAAGTATCCCTTCTGGCAGATGACGTATCAGAATCCGGAGGCTGTGTATGCCTGTATGAATTACAGAGAGGCTTATGCGCCAAGGGAGATTGGGGAGCGATCAATCTGTATTGATGGGGACATTGGGGATGTTCTGAAACAAGTATAAAACAGCAGATGTCATGCCTTTATTAGTTTTCAAAAAAGCAAAAATATTTATTTTTTGAAAGCGAAGGGAATTGAAATTTATGATATTGCCGACTGGCTGTTGCAGGAATAAAAAATGGCGTGCAATAAACCTAATACCGGGCATCATCAAGTATCCCTTCTACGCATGACAACTGAAAATTGCAAGGCAGTTATACCTGTAGAATCCTCTCCAACTCGCGATGAGGTTTCTCCGAGTCCGCCTGATAAATATCAATATAATCCGGATCCTCTGTCCTGTCACAGAAGGCCGGGAAAATAAAGCCGCATTCCGGTTTTCCCGGCTCATAATCTCCATCCACAGGGCAAACCGCGCAGATCAGATATTCATAGACTTCTTCAGAATCCCATAACTCTTCTCTGTCTGATGTCTTCATGGGAATATCATAGGTACTGTGAAAGAAAAAAACTGCATAATCATGATCAGAACAGTATTGCTCTCCCATGATCTCATAAAACACATCCAGAAGAGCGTCGTTTTTCAGCGCGCTGGATTTGATTCCTGTCAGAAGCTGACGAATACCGCCTGCTATATAAGCAGATTGAGGGAATCTGTATCTTTTCAGATTTACATTTGTTTCAGAAAAGGGGATTATTTTTGCCAGCGCCAGATTCTGTGACTTTTGTGCCTGTGATAATTTGAGAAAATTCGTATTGAAAGTTCCGTCCACGAATCCGTCTTTATCCATATAGCAGCCTGCTATTCTCGTCATTGCTGTACGTGAAATCGTCATGCGTCTTGTAAGTTCAAGCATTTCTTCCCTGTTGATTTTCAGCATAAGAAAGTCCTTTCTTTATGTAAAGAAAAAACCAATGACACAACAGACTAAGATCTGCTCTGCCATTGGCTTTCTTCTGTACCTTCAAAACTGCACACATGCTGACATTTTATGATGAATCTCTCTGACCATGCGTTGCTTCGATAAGCGTTCTCTGCGTCAGCGGTCACCTCGCGACTTCGCCGCTCAGTGCCTTTTGCTTCGTGTCACCTGCGTTTACTGCAGGCTCTACGAAAGCGGTCATCTCATGACTCGCTCCGCTCGTCATTCGATGCCTTTTGCTTCGCAAATGTTCCGTCCAGTCTCTGTACATCCCTCCGTGAGCAAACTCACTCTGGTCTGTACATTTCCTGTCCGTCCCGCTTTCTTGCTTTTTGGTCAAGCCCTCGACCGATTAGTAGCAGTCAGCTCCATACGTTACCGTACTTCCACCCCTGCCCTATCTACCTCGTCGTCTTCAAGGGGTCTTACTTCTT
>DWXL01000068.1 GCA_019119235.1 Candidatus Blautia excrementigallinarum
ATTGTCAATACAATCGACCAATTCTTACTTTTTTTAAGCACACCTTAATCTTTTTCAGTTCTTCTATATACTTCTTGACTTTTCAGCTTTAAAGCGTTATACTACAAAAATCAGAACGATTTATATCGGACGGAAAATCGAAATGAATAAGAGGAGGATTTTTACATGAAAAAGCAAATTTTAGCGGCGGCTCTGGCTGCTTCCATGACTGCAGGATTAAGCGGCGTCAGCGTTTATGCTGCAGACGATACATTTACAGTCGGCATCTGCCAGCTTGTACAGCACGAAGCGCTGGATACGGCTACGCAGGGCTTCAAGGACGCGCTTACAGAAGCGTTCGGCGACAAGGTGACTTTTGACGAGCAGAACGCCCAGGGCGATTCCAACACCTGTTCCACCATCATCAACGATTTCGTGGCCGACGATGTGGACCTGATCCTGGCCAACGCCACCGCGGCTCTCCAGGCAGCGGCAGCAGGCACGGCAGATATCCCGATCCTTGGCACTTCCGTAACAGAATACGGAGTAGCGCTTGACCTGGATGATTTTGACGGAACCGTAGGCGGCAACATCTCCGGTACCTCGGACCTGGCGCCTCTGGATCAGCAGGCGGCAATGCTGAACGAACTTTTCCCGGACGCCAAGAACGTGGGACTTCTCTACTGCTCCGCCGAGGCCAACTCACAGTATCAGGTAGACACTGTGAAAGCCGCTCTGGAAGAACTGGGATACACCTGTGAATACTACGCGTTCTCAGATTCCAACGACCTTTCGTCCGTAGTGACCAGCGCATCCACAGAGTGCGATGTGATCTACGTTCCCACTGATAATACGGCGGCTTCCAACACCGAGATCATCAACAACATCTGCGAGCCCGCAGGCGTTCCGATCATCGCCGGAGAAGAAGGAATCTGCGAGGGATGCGGCGTTGCCACACTTTCCATCAGCTACTATGATCTGGGCGTTGCCACCGGCGAAATGGCGGTACGTATTCTCCAGGACGGCGAGGACATCTCCGAGATGGCTATTGAATACGCTCCCAACTTCACCAAGAAATACAACCCTGTTCTGTGCGAGTCTCTCGGAATTGAAGTTCCGGACGGTTACGTAGCCATCGGCGAGGAAGCTGAGGCTGAAGAAGACGCTGCCGCAGAGGATACAGAAGAGGCAGCCGCGGACGAAACCGAAGCTGAAGATACAGCCGAAGAAACAACTGAAGCTGCGGACACTGCCGATACAGAAGAAACCGCGGCAGATGAAACAGCAGAAGAAGAGGCTGAATAAGAAATATTGCCGAAGGTATTGTCAGGAAGCAATATTAATATTATTATAAGAACATAATATATGAACACTCCCAGCGGGAAAGGATCTTCCTTTCTCGCTGTCTGTGTCTTAAATCAGGAGGATTTTCCAATGGATATTTTAAGTTTAGTAAACGCCCTTCCCGGCGCTGCCGCACAGGGACTGATCTGGGGTATCATGGCGATCGGCGTTTACCTCACCTTCCGCATTCTGGATATCGCGGACCTTACTGTTGACGGCACCATGTGTACCGGAGGCGCCGTCTGTATCATGATGCTCATGAGCGGCCATAACATCTGGATCTCCATGCTGGCGGCCACAGGAGCAGGCATGCTCGCCGGACTTGCCACCGGAATTTTTCATACCGTTATGGGTATTCCCGCCATTCTGGCCGGAATCCTTACCCAGCTTTCCCTGTATTCCATCAACCTGAAGATCATGGGCAAAGCCAATCAGGCGGTAAACGTAAACAAATATGACCTGATCGTTTCCCTGCGCTATGTGAAGGACGTTCCTTTTTATCAGAACACCATCCTGATCGTGGCAATTTTTATTGTGGTGCTCATCGCACTTCTCTACTGGTTTTTCGGCACTGAGCTGGGCTGTTCCCTCCGGGCCACCGGATGCAACCCCAACATGTCCCGCGCCCAGGGCATCAACACAGATGTCAGCAAGGTTCTGGGACTGATGCTCTCCAACGGACTGGTAGCCCTCTCCAGCGCTCTCCTGGCGCAGTATCAGGGATTCGCGGACGTAAATATGGGCCGCGGCGCCATCGTCATCGGCCTGGCCGCCGTTATCATCGGCGAAGCCATTTTCGGACGTATCTTCCGCAACTTTGCCCTGCGCCTGGTAAGCGTAGCCATTGGCTCCATCCTCTATTATCTGGTCCTGCAGGTAGTGATCTGGATGGGTATCGACACGGACCTTCTGAAACTCCTGTCCGCCATCGTCGTAGCCATCTTCCTTGCAGTTCCCTACTGGAAGGCAAAATACTTCTCAAAACCAATTAAACGGGGAGGAAATACCAATGCTTGAGATCAAGAACATATACAAGACCTTTAATCCGGGAACCATTAACGAGAAGCTTGCCCTGGACGGCCTTTCCCTCACTCTGAAGGAAGGCGATTTCGTCACCGTCATCGGCGGCAACGGCGCGGGCAAGTCCACCATGCTGAACGCAGTGGCGGGTACCTGGCTGGTTGACGAGGGACAGATCCTCATCGACGGAATCGACGTGACAAAACTTCCCGAGCACAAGAGAGCCTCTTATCTTGGCCGTGTGTTCCAGGATCCCATGACAGGAACCGCAGCCACTATGGAGATCGAGGAGAATCTTGCGCTGGCGAAACGCCGGGGTAAATTCCGCTCTCTCCGCGCGGGAATCACACGGAAAGAAAGAGAAGACTACAGAGAGCTTCTGAAGGTCCTTGACCTGGGACTGGAAGACCGCCTGACCTCCAAGGTAGGCCTTCTTTCCGGCGGCCAGAGACAGGCGCTCACCCTTCTGATGGCGACGCTGAAAAAACCGAAGCTCCTGCTCCTGGACGAACATACCGCAGCTCTGGACCCCAAGACAGCGTCCAAGGTACTGGATATTACAGACAGGATTGTAAACCGCGATCACCTCACCACCATTATGATCACACACAATATGCATGACGCCATTGTCCACGGCAACCGTCTGATCATGATGATGGAAGGCAAGATCATCCTCAATATCGAAGGGGAAGAGAAGAAAAAACTCACTGTCCGGAATCTTCTGGACCAGTTCGAGAAGGCAAGCGGCCAGGAATTCTCCAACGACGCCGCGCTGCTGAGCTGACTCCGTACTTATCGAAATCTGAAAATTAATTTCCGTTTACAAATTCAAAAAACCTTACCGCCTTCAGCAGCTGAAGAACGGTAAGGTTTTTTATTTATCTGATCCCTTTCATGGAAAGGCTGATCCGTTTCTTTTTCAGGTCGACCCCCAGCACGCGGACGTCCACCACATCTCCGACGCTGACAGCTTCCAGCGGATGTTTGATAAACTTATCGCTGATCTCGGAAATATGGACAAGACCGTCCTGATGAACGCCGATATCCACAAATGCGCCGAAATCGATCACATTCCGCACGGTTCCTTTGAGGATCATGCCTTCTTTCAGGTCTTTCATATCCAGCACGTCGGTACGGAGCACAGGCTTCGGCATTTCATCCCTGGGATCTCTGGCCGGCTTCTCCAGCTCCTTCACAATATCCCGGAGAGTGATCTCACCGACCCCCAGTTCCTCCGCCGTCTTCTTATAGTCCCTGATCTGGCCGGAAATCCCGGAAAGTTTCCTCTCCGCCACATCCTCCGGCGTATATCCCAGCTTCTTCAGAAGAGCGGAAGCCGCATCGTATGTCTCCGGATGTACACTGGTGGAATCCAGCGGGTTCTTTCCCCCGGTGATCCGCATAAAGCCCGCGCACTGCTGGAACGCCTTCGGTCCCAGCTTCGCCACCTTGAGAAGATCACGGCGGCTTTCAAATCTGCCGTTCTCTTCCCGGTAAACCACGATATTCTTCGCGATCACCTTGCTGATTCCAGAAATATATTCCAGAAGGGACGCGGAAGCAGTGTTCAAATCCACTCCCACCTTATTCACACAGTCCTCCACCACTCCGGTAAGGGCTTCTCCCAGCTTCTTCTGGTTCATATCATGCTGATACTGTCCCACTCCTATGGAACGGGGATCGATCTTCACCAGCTCCGCAAGCGGATCCTGAAGGCGTCTGGCGATGGAAGCGGCGCTTCTCTGCCCCACGTCAAAATTGGGAAACTCCTCTGTAGCCAGCTTACTGGCGGAATACACAGAGGCTCCCGCCTCATTGGTGATCACATAGGAAACCTTTTCCGGGATCTCCTTCAGAAGATCCACGATGATCTGCTCGGATTCTCTTGACGCAGTTCCGTTTCCGAGAGAGATCAGAGAGATGCCGTATTTTTGGATCAGTTTTTTCAGCGTATCCTTTGCCGCCCTGATCTTCGCCTCAGTCGTAGGCGCCGTGGGATAGATCACCGTAGTGTCCAGCACCTTTCCGGTGGCGTCCACCACAGCCAGCTTGCATCCTGTCCGGAAAGCGGGATCCCATCCCAGGACCACTCTTCCGGCAATGGGCGGCTGCATAAGAAGCTGTTCCAGATTCTTTCCGAATACACGGATCGCTCCGTCCTCCGCTTTCTCCGTAAGGTCGTTTCTTATCTCCCTCTCGATCGCAGGGGCGATCAGGCGTTTATAACTATCTTCCACCACTTCCTTAAGAACGGGAGTGGTATTGGGGTTGTCCTTTTTGATCACCTGGCGGCAAAGCCATCCCAGGATCTCCTCCTCCGGCGCATTGATCTTCACGGTAAGGATCTTTTCCTTCTCGCCTCTGTTCAGGGCAAGGACCCGGTGTCCCGCAACTTTACGCACCGGCTCCTCGAACTCATAATACATCTCGTATACGGAAGATTCCTCCGGTTTCTTCGCCGTGGAAACCAGAGTTCCCTTATTCACCGTCAGTTTCCGGATATGGATTCTGTAATCCGCCTCGTCGGAAATATATTCCGCCAGGATATCCTTCGCTCCCGCGAGAGCGTCCTCAGCCGTCTCCACGCCTTTTTCCTCAGACAGGAAGGCTTCCGCTTCCTCAAGGGGCGATTTCTTCGTCGTCTGCAGCATCAGGATGTTTGCCAGCGGTTCCAGTCCCTTCTCCTTCGCCACAGTCGCCCTGGTGCGCCGCTTCGGCCTGTAGGGGCGGTAAAGATCCTCCACCACCACCAGAGTCCTGGCTTCCAGGATCTGCGCTTTCAGTTCCGGCGTAAGTTTGCCCTGTTCTTCTATACTTCCGAGAACCTGTTCCTTCTTCTCTTCCAGATTTCTCAGGTAAAGGAGCCTTTCATGAAGCGCGCGGAGCTGCTCGTCGTTCAGGGAACCTGTGGCTTCCTTTCGGTAACGTGAGATAAAGGGAATGGTGCATCCCTCGTCGATCAGCTTCACCGCGGCCTCCACCTGCCAGCGCTGTACTTTAAGCTCCCCGGTTATTTCCAGAATAATATCCATATTTTCCTCCAAGTCCTTAATTTTATGCCTCAGCGTTATAGTCATCCCCGGCAGAGTGATCTGCGATCCTGTCCGGTTCTTCCATGTCCTCATCCGGACGGTCGAACTCGCCCCGGGCGTCCATATAGAAAGCGGTATCCGCAACGTTCATATACGGAAGCAGCCACAGTAAAGCGATATATAAAGTGAAAATCGAAAGAAGCAGCAGCGGCACATAACTAAGCTGCAGTACAAAATACTTTCCTTTCTTTCCCTTCATCAGGCGGACACTGGTCTTCAGCGCCTGGATACCGCCCATTTCTGTATCGTCCGCAAGGAGATAAAATGTCATGGACAGCGGAAGTTTGACAACAACACTGACCGCCATTCCCAGTACCAGGAATAAGACCGCCGTCTGAAACCAGGAAACATATGCTTCCATAGTGTCCGCCGCAGGCGCAGTCATGATCGTCCAGTAATTAAACGGCAGCATCAGCACATTATCAATGAGAGAAAGCACAAGCCCCGCCACCAGCACTCTGTCCGGCTGATTCCGGAACATATGGAGCAGGTCGCCCAGTCCGTATTCTCTTCCTCTGGACATATTCAGAAGCATATAAATATAGCCGGTAGAAAATATCATGCCGATCAGCGACACGATAAAGAGGAAGACCTGGCTTAAAAGCAAAGCCGAAACAGCCACTCCCGGAAAAAGAGCGGATGCCATATAGTTTCCCACAAAATTCACGATCGTGGAGAGGATCATACCGATTATGGCCAGTCCCCAGTTCCCGCTTAACGTACGTTTCGCATATTGTTTCCAGTATTTTCTGTCCTTACTCATTTCTGTCTCCAATCCTGTTCAGACCGGCCGCTTTGATGGCGGCCGGTCCGTCTGATTTCTGTCTGTTTTTATCTGATAAGGAAAATCCCGTTCCCGCAGACGATAGATAACGCATTCTCAGGTTCTGCTTACTATATCAGGAATTTGCCAGAACTTCATGATGTACGGTAATGCCTGCCGCCTTATCAGGATCTTCGTCCTTATTAAACCAGAAGCTGATGTAATCGTCAAGTCTGGAATTTTCATCCTTATAGACTTCCATGTAATCTCCGTCTTCCTCGCAGATATATCCCTTCGCCTCAGCCGCGGCTCTCAGATCCTCTCTGGACGCGCCCAGAGTCACGCCGCCGCCCAGCTTCATGTCGATGATCTCGGGATCATAAGTGGCAAAAGAGAGTTCCTGTACGAAGCAGTTTGACAGGGTAACGGCATTCTCCGTGAAATTATATACGGAAAAACTCACCGACTGGTTCTCTTTCATCATATCAATAAACTCCAGTCCGCCGCCCTCTGCGAAAGCGCCTTCCTCCACATCCTGGATCACCCAGCCGTTTGCCTCAAAGGCAGATACCGGCGCCGGAAGCTGGTAGAGATCTCCCATGAATTCAACCACAGGATCCATAAGATCCTCTCCCAGGGCAGTAGGAGCCTGATAGTCTGTCACAATGGATGGTATCTCTCCGCTGACTGTTCCCGCATCAAAACCTTCCGGTTCCACGAAATTGCGTATGTCGGCCTCAAGAAGAGTACCGGTTTCCTTATAAACGCACAGCGTCACTTCCTCATAAAGATCCTTTTCATAAGAAAGTTCTGTATATGTATCATTTTCGTATACGTCACTGGGTTCTCCATAGACAGCCTTAATATCCTCTATGGTCGCTGCGCCCACCGCAATATTTCCCGGAAGCATTACTGTTCCCGGCTCGATCTTACCGCCCAGGTTCTCATAAACAGCGCCGGTAGCGTCGATACCGATACTGCCCACCAGGCATTCGCCTGCCGGGGCGGCATTGATTCCCAGGTTCAGTATATCTGCGGAGATTTCATTATTCCCTTTTATAAATGTTACACCCATCATATAAGAGTTGGCTTCTACCACTGTATCCAGGTTTTCAGGAGACTCCGCCTGCCATCCCATGGAAATAAGTTCATCACAGGTCATGGGAACTTTCAGCAGATCTTCGCCGAACATCAGCTGAAAACTGTAAATATCATCCCCCAGCTCCGCTGTTCCCGCCGTATCCGAAGAAGCTGTGTCAGCGGAGGCCGCTTCGTTCCCGGCAGAGGCATCGTCAGCAGCTGCTGAAGCCGCTTCCGCCTCCGCTCTGGCCTCCTCCACGTTCTCCGCAGCCAATACGGCATTAGACACTGTAACTGCCATACATCCCGCAAGCAGCCATACAAAATATTTCTTTTTCATAATGTCTGTACCTCCTGGAATTTTCTTTTATTATATCGAAACTTCCCCTGCAGTTCCATAACTTTTCTGTAAAATTATATGTATTTCCAAAAAATAAACGGTAAGCGGGCAAAGACGGAAGTTATATCACGCATCAGATATAAAAACCGGCAGCATGACCTGTTTCAGCCCTGCTGCCGTTATATATAATATCAGTTATAAGTTCTTTTTTCAGTCAGCCAGATTAAAGGCGTCGTGCACCGCGTTCATGGCGCGGATTCCGTCCTTCTCGTCGATAAGGACGGTAATGCGGATTTCGGATGTGGAGATCATGTTGATGTTCACGCCTTCATTATAAAGGCTCTCGAACATCTGGGCGGCGACGCCCGGATTGCTCATCATTCCCGCTCCCACAATAGAAAGCTTGGCGATGTTCCGCTCGGAATGAAGCTCCTTGTATCCCAGTCGCGCCTGATTATCTTCCAGAACAGCCACCGCTTCGTCCAGATCCTTCTTATCCACGGTAAAGGAAATATCCTTGGTCCCGGCACGTCCGATGGACTGCAGGATCACGTCCACGTTGATGTGTTTCCTCGCCAGCACGTCAAAAAGTTTAAAGGCCATTCCCGGCACATCTTTGAGCCCCAGCACCGCGATCCTCACGGCGTCTGTGTCAAGAGCCACTCCGCTGATCAGCATTCTCTCCACTGTTACTTCCTCCTTTACCACAGTTCCTTCATTATTATTCAGGCTGGAACGCACCACCAGCGGCACGCCGTATTTCTTCGCCAGCTCCACGGAGCGGTTGTGTAGCACTCCCGCCCCCAGCGTAGCCAGATCCAGCATCTCGTCATAGGTGATCTCCTTGAGCTTGCGGGCTCCCGGAACTTTGCGGGGATCGGCGGTGTACACGCCGTCCACGTCTGTATAAATCTCGCAGGCGTCCGCATGGAGAGCGGCCGCCAGAGCCACAGCCGTGGTGTCGGAGCCTCCCCTTCCCAGCGTAGTATAATCGTCGTATTTGTTAATGCCCTGGAATCCGGTGACTACTACGATCCTGCGGTTTTCCAGTTCTCTTTTGATACGCTCCGTGTCGATCCTTTTAAGCCGCGCGTTTCCGTGAACGCTGGTGGTATGCATCGCCACCTGGAATGCGTTCAGAGACACCGCCGGGATCCCCATTTTGTCCAGGGCCATGCTCATCAGCGCCACCGACATCTGCTCCCCGATAGTGAAAAGCATATCCATTTCTCTTTTTGGCGGTTTTTCGTTGATATCCTCCGCCATGGCAATAAGCTCGTCCGTGTATTTTCCCATTGCGGAGAGAACTACCACAACGTCGTTTCCTTTTCTGTATTCCTCCGCGCACCGTCCGGCCACATTAAAAATCCTCTCTTTATTTCCCACGGACGTTCCGCCGAATTTCTTTACGATTAACATAGTTTCCTCCTGTGTCAGTTCAGCTTATGAAAACAGATAATTCATCATATCCCATCCGTGAGCCACGGTGTTGCCGCTCTTCGCGGCTTCTTCCTCATTATAATGCCATGTATGATCCCCCAAAGCCGTACTGTCATAAAGAAGATAGGGCACCGGCTCCGCCACATGTGTCCTTACTTTAATGGGCGTGGGATGATCCGGAAGGATCAGCATCCGGTAATCTTCCCCGGAAGCGTCAAGGCCTTCTTTCACCAGGCGGATCAGTCTCTGATCCAGATATTCGATAGAGCGGATCTTCTTCTCCACGCTTCCCTGATGTCCCATCTCGTCCGGCGCTTCCACATGGATATAAGCAAAATCATACCCCTGCTCTGTGAGAGCTTTTACAGCCGCTTCGGCCTTTCCCTCATAATTGGTATTCAAACCGCCGTTGGCTCCTTCTACCTGAATGCTGTCCATCTCCGCTCCTGCGGCGATGCCTTTCAGAAGATCTACGGCGGAGATCATCACGCCTTTTTTGTGGTAGATATCTTCGAAAGAAGTAAGGACCGGCTTCGTTCCCGCTCCCCAGAACCAAAAGCTGTTGGCCGGGTTCAACCCCTGTTCCTTCCTCCTGATGTTCAGGGGATGGTTTTTCAGGATCTCATAACTTCTCTTCTGCATGTAAAGAAGCGATTCATCGTGGGGAAGGTATTCCCCGATCTTTCTCTCAAGAACATCGTGGGGCGGCGTCAGTTCCAGCACTTGCCCTCTGTCCCACACCAGACAGTGACGGTAGCTTGTTCCTGTATAGAAACGGTAGGTTTCGTTCTCCAGCTCCCGGCATACGTCCCTGAGAAGGACCGCCGCGTCCTCCGTGCTGATCTCATCGGAACTGTGATCCAGGATGGTCTGTTCTTCATAGGGCGCGTCTTCTTCCGTAAGAGTGACAAGATTGCAGCGGTACACCACGTCTGTATCCTTCATGTCTACGCCGATGCTCAGCGCTTCCAGCGGGGATCTCCCCGTATAATACCTCCTGGGATCGTATCCCATAACAGACAGGTTAGCGGTGTCGCTTCCCGGAGCCATTCCTTCCGGAATAGTTGCCACTGTCCCGATCTCCGAGACTTTCGCCAGCGCATCCATGACCGGAGTTTTAGCACAGGAAAGAGGCGTACCTCCTCCCAGGCTTTCCATAGGCCAGTCCGCCATTCCGTCTCCCAGAACCACTACATATTTCATAATAATCAGCTCTCCTCTGTTATCAGTCTTTCACACGGATCATCGTAATCACTCTGCCGTTCAGTTTTTTCACTTTCTCCTCGTATTCGCCCTGTTTCATCTCAGAAGTGATAAAGGCAAATTCACCTGGGAACTGTTTCAGATTCACGATCTGCACGTTTCCGAAGATTTCCTCTACCTGGGTCACGGTAGCTTCCTTCACTCTCACGAAAAATCTGCCTTCCACGTCGGCTAGATCCATCAGCTCCAGCAGCCTGCTGGTCCAGTTGGTCATGATATTTCTGTGAAGATGCTTGGCCTCGTCCACGATATCCGCCACCACGGCGCTGGCTGTAGGCAGCTTGCCTGCCCCGCTTCCGTAGAACATGGCGTCGCCCAGCACGTTTCCGTGGACAAAGACTGCGTTGAACACATCGTTCACACTGTAAAGGGGGCTCTCTTTTCCTACCAGGAAAGGAGCAACCATAGCATAGAAGGAATCGTTACCGATCTTGCGGCTGGTGGCCAGCAGCTTCACGGACATTCCCAGATCAGCGGCATAAGCCATATCCACGGGAGTGATCTTCGTGATTCCCTCTGTATATATATTTTCATAGTTCAGGAATTTTCCGTAGGCAAGGGAGGAAAGAATGGCGATCTTCCTGCAGGCGTCGTATCCCTCCACGTCCGCCGTGGGATCCGCCTCCGCGTACCCTTTCTCCTGGGCTTCCTTCAGTACGGCGTCAAAATCACTGCCCTCTGTGCTCATCTTATAGAGCATATAGTTCGTGGTTCCGTTGAGGATTCCCGTGATCTCGTCAATCTCATCCGCCGTAAGGGAAGAATTCAGCGCGCGGATAATGGGGATGCCGCCTCCGCAGCTTGCCTCAAAAAGAAAGTTGATGTCTCTTTCTCTGGCGATCTCCATAAGCTCCGGGCCATGTTTGGCAACCAACGCCTTGTTGGAAGTACAAACGCTTTTCCCTGATTCCAGTGCTCTTTTCACGAAGGTATAGGCGGGCTCGATGCCTCCCATTACCTCCACCACGATATCCACTTCCGGATCGCTGGCAATGATCTCATAATCATGCACCAGGATATCCTGCACCGGATCTCCCGGAAAATCTCTCAGATCCAGAACATATTTGATATTAATTTCCGCGCCTGCGCGCTTGTTGATGCTTCTGTGGTTGGTGTTGATGACTTCCACAACTCCGCTTCCCACTGTGCCGTATCCTAAAACCGCAATGTTTACCATATTTTCCTCCAATGTTATCGCTATTCTCTGCCAAGGATCTTCAGGTAATGGATCCCCTCGCTCCGCTCAATGTATTCCACCATGGCTTCCGCGTCCCCGTCGCCGGGAAGGATATCCACGCTGAGGGTAAGAGTCGCCACGCCGTTAATGGGAATACTCTGATGAATGGTCAGTATATTGCCGTGAAAACGGGCAATGGTCTGCAGAACTCCGGAAAGAAGTCCCGGCTCGTCGTCCATCTGAATGATAAAGGTGATCGTCTTCCCTCTGGCCTGTTCGTGAAAGGGAAAAATATCATCCTTATATTTATAAAAAGAGCTGCGGCTGATGCCCGTCTGCTCCGCGGCGTCCTGCACCGTCTGCACTCTGCCGGAATCCAGCAGTTTCTTGGCCTCCACTACTTTCAGAAGGACCTCCGGCACCGCGCGCTCCCTGACTACGAAGTATTTCTTTTTTTCCGATTCTTTTCCCATTTCGATCATCCTGTTCCTGAAATCCGGTTATCTCATATGTCTTCAGAACAAAGAGGACGGATCCTCTTCAACGGAAAAATCCCCCGCAGGAGATGTCCGTTTAGTAAAGACACATGTTTTCCTACGAGGGATATGTTACCATACCTGCAAAGATGTTTCAAGTCTTTTTTCGTCAGGCCTGTTTCTTCGACAGGGCGATCCATTTCAGATATGCGTTGATAAACAGATCGATATCTCCGTCCATCACCGCGTCCACGTTTCCTGTCTCTTCGTTTGTACGGTGGTCTTTCACCATTGTATAGGGCTGCATTACATAGGAACGGATCTGGTTGCCCCAGCCGATATCCGTAACTTCGCCGCGGATACCCGAAAGCTTCTCTTCCGCCTCCTGCTGTTTGAGAAGATAGAGCTTCGCCTTCAGCATCTGCATGGCCTTGTCCTTGTTCATATGCTGGGAACGCTCATTCTGGCACTGCACCACGATCCCGGTGGGGAAATGGGTGATACGGATGGCGGAGGACGTCTTGTTGATGTGCTGTCCGCCGGCGCCGCTGCTTCGATAAGTGTCGATCCTGATGTCCTCATCGTTGATCTCCACATCCAGATCCTTCTTGATATCCGGCATTACGTCGCAGGATACGAAGGACGTCTGCCGCTTGCCCGCGGCGTTGAAGGGAGAGATCCTTACCAGACGGTGTACGCCTTTCTCGGACTTGAGATAGCCGTAGGCGTTCTCTCCGTTTACCTGGAAAGTCACGGACTTGACGCCCGCTTCCTCTCCGTCCAGATAGTCCAGGACCTCCATGCTGAAGCCCTTGTGCTCCACCCAGCGGCTGTACATACGGTACAGCATGCCGCACCAGTCGCAGGCCTCCGTTCCGCCGGCTCCCGCGTTCAGTTTGATGATGGCGTTCTCGCTGTCATACTCTCCGGACAGCAGAGTTTTCACTCTGATATTGTCAAAATCTGTTTTGAACTGATCCAGCATTTCCTGGATCTCCGGAATCAGATCCGGATCGTTCTCTTCATAGCCCATCTCGATCATGGTCTCCATATCCTCCATCTGGCTCACCAGATTCTGATATGTCTCCATGTCGTCCTTCAGGCTCTTCAGTTCCTTCATTTTTTTCTGAGACTCTTCCGCGTTGTCCCAGAAATCAGGCGCTTCCATCTCGCGCTCTAATTCTTCGACCCTCTGCTCTTTGTTAGCCAGGTCAAAGTGAATCCCTCACTTCCACTAATGGTTCTGTGTACGTTGCAAGAATACTCTTGAACTGATCTAATTCAACCACAGCTTCACCTTCTTTCTGAAAATTTGTCCGCGGCTTCCGCCGCATTATGATATCCCGGATGTTTCACGCCTCTGGCGCTTCGCCCGGAACATCTCCGGTTAGCATACCATATCGGCGGAGAAACTGCAAGAGAAGCCGCCTGTACAGAAGAATTTTTGTTCCTCCATACATGCGGCTTCTGTTTTTTACAGTTCCAGAGTTTCCAGATCCTCCGGAACGAAAATATTCCCGTGAAAATATTTTTCCGCTTCCGCGGTATACAGTTCTTTTCTTTTCAGGATATTTTTATCTTCCGTATGATAGAGAAGCAGATTTTTTACTCCCAGCTTTTCCGCCAGTTCCGCGGCATCCTTCGCTGTGGAATGGCGCTTTTCATAAGGGCGGAAAATATCAGCCTCGCCGGAAAGGCAGAACGCTTCGTGAAGCAGCCAGTCGCTGTTCCGGGCGTAAATCTCTTCGCAGTCGTTATAAGGCTCGTCCCCGCAGCAGGTAAGCTTCCTGCCGTTCCCTATGTCCATGGAAAAACCATACTGCTTCGCCTTTACAGACCGAATATCAAAAAAGACCGTCTTTCGTCCAATCACTTCCCGGACCTCTCCGTCATGGAGCGTCACCATATGAAGCCTGTCTCCGATAAAAGCATTGTCCTTCTTTGACAGGAGTTTTTCCGCCGTGTCGCAGAGGATCCTGATTACCTCGTCGTGGCCGTAGATCCAGGCGTCGCCCTGATACAATCCCCGGTGCATATTCTGGCAGATCATGCGCATCATCCAGAGGATACCCAGCAGATGGTCCACATGTCTGTGGGTGACAAAGATTTCCCTCATATCCATCCAGTCGTACCCGGCGCGCTTAAGCTGCCGCAGAAGAGTGTTTCCTCCTCCGCCGTCCACAAGCAGGCAGCGCCCTTCTTCCTCCAGCACAAAGCAGGTGTTGTAGCACTCCGTTACCTGAGCGTTTCCCGTTCCAAGCATGGTGATCTTCATGATTCTACCTTCCTTTATGTTCTATCATGCGGTCCGCTGAGCCTTCCCTGAGAGAAAAGGAATCCGGTTCAGGAGCTGTTTTACATACTGCGCCAGGGGTTCCTCCATCCATTCATAGAATACAACCGCCGCGCAGGAACTCAGGAGAGCGGCTGCGGCAAAGTTTTTCAGTGATGTGGAGAAAGTGATCATACTCAGCATGAAAAAGTGCAGGACATAGATCCCGTAGCTGGCGCGTCCAAACCGCACGAACCACTTCAGAGACAGGAGCCTGGAAATGATCCCTCCCGGATTCACAGCAAGCAGAAGGAGAAGGATTCCTCCCACAAAGCCGCATACCCACGGAAGGGTCCAGCCAACCATGTAATTTTTGAGAGCAGGATTGATTTTTTCCAGGAAACGCGGCGCGGAAACAAAAACGCCCGCCATGATCAGCGCCGATATTGCGTCGAGGGCAAGGCTCAGCCCTCTGCCTTTTATTGTGTGAAGGATTCCGCTCTTATATATGTAGCCGAAAGCGATTCCCAGCACAAAAAGTCCGATGCGGAAAGGCTGCGGTTTTCCATTTCCCATCAGACGGAATCCGGACACATAGTTAAAATAATAATGAACGGCTATGGAAAGCACAAAGATACCCGCTCCGATCCCAAGATCCGGAACTTTGAGATATTTCTTTACCAGGGCGATCAGAAGCATCAGCACAGGAGCCAGAACATAACAGAGCATCTCGTGCTGAAGAAACCACAGGTGTCCCCAGCAGTTTACAAAAAATATATTCTGAAGAAGCTGCTGCGGATTTACAAATACTTTGTCAAACAGCCAGTAGACCAGAAGGAGAGACCCCCAGTAAAGAGGGATGATCCTGACGATACGGTTCACATAAAAAACGATCCAGCCTTTCGGTGACAAAAATTTTTCTTCTCCGTCTTTTTTCACAGGCATTGCCATAAAAAAACCGCTGAGGACAAAAAACAGCGATACCATAACGCCACCCTGTCCATAGAGACCCAGCGCTGCGGTATGGCTTGCAACTACTGTCATACTCGCCAGAAAACGAAGGCCGTCAAACTGATTCAGACGCATAATTTTCTCCTTCCGTGTATAATAAACATTCTGGTGTTATTATACCCCGGCCGGTTCTGTTTGTCATCTGTTTTCAGGAAAAGAAACTCTCAGCCACGCTGATATCCGCCACATAGCCCACGCTTCCGGTCATATAAAGAATTCCGTCCTCCTGAATGTCGATCTGGATCATACCGCCCGGCTGGTTCACATTCACCCGGTTCTCCACAAGGCCAAGCCTGTATGCGGCGGCCGCGGCGGCGCAGCTTCCCGTACCGGAGGCTTTCGTATAGCCGGATCCCCTCTCCCAGATCTCGATATCCAGATTCCCGGAATCGATCCTGCGGCAGATCTGAAGGTTCATCCTCTCCGGGAACTCATCCGCGTTTTCCACATAGGGACCCAGATCCTTCGCCTGTTCCGCGCTTACATGATCCATAAAAATGATGCAGTGAGGATTTCCGACTGTCAGGCAGGTCGCTTTGTATTCTTTCCTATTAAATACGAACGGCTCGTTGATCACTTCCCGGATCTCTCCGGTTACAGGGATCTCTCTGGACAGGAAAGAGGCTTTCCCCATTTTTACCCGGAACTCCGTAGCCCGGCTGTTCAGACATTCCACGTCGATAGATCCGGCCAGGGTCTCAATGCTGAACTTCCTGTCTTCCACATATCCGTAATCCATAAGATATTTTGCGAAGATCCTTACGCCGTTACCGCTGATGGCAGACTCGCTTCCGTCCGCGTTATAGATGCGAACGCCCATTTTGCCGTTGATATCCACCGGCCCGTAAAGAACGCCGTCCGCGCCCAGACCGAATCCCCTCTGGCACATCAGGGCGATCTTCTTTCCCTGAAGATGCGCTCCGTTCTTGTTTGGATCCAGCACCAGATAATCGTTCCCCAGTCCCTGATATTTCATCATCACCATACAGTCCGCCATTATTTGTATCCTCCCTTATCTCGCTTTATAACCCTTAGGCACAGCGGAATCCCTGCGTTCCGCGGCTGTTTTCATCATATCCTTATTATACCCATTCATTTTTCAATGTATATAGAATATCGTGCGATAAACATTGCAAAAAATGCTCAAACACAAATCTGACAAAATCTGACAAAACCTCCCATTTTTCGCTCTTGCAGAGGATATCCGACCATGATAATATCTAGTTAGAAAAGCAGCATTTACAGGAGCACGATATCATGGAACAATCCTCCATACCTTCTGAGAAATCAGGCTATCTGAAAGAAGATTTCCGCCTGTTTCACATCAAAGACCAGACGCCGAAAGAATACAAATACCACTATCATGATTTTCACAAAGTGATCGTATTTCTTTCCGGGAAAGTCAGCTAT
>DWXL01000069.1 GCA_019119235.1 Candidatus Blautia excrementigallinarum
TCCTCGGAATTTTCCAGAAGAGTTCCTCCATGTTCCGTAAGGAATCCATGAGGGCCGCTTACGTCGCAGGCCATCACCGGCACGCCCAGAGTATCCGCCTCCAGCATTACCAGTCCCTGCCCTTCATAATAGGAGGACAGGATAAAAAGGCTGCATTTTTTTAATACCGGCATGGGATTTCTCAGAGAACGGATCAGTACAATATGATCCGCAGAGGAAAGTTTTGCCGCATATTCTGCAGTCTCCTCATACATGGAGCCGCTTCCGCCTATAATGACCATCCATGTAGCCGGATATTCTTTCCTGTACTGTTCAAAGGCGTCCAGAAGGCGCCTATGTCCTTTCTCAGGAGAAAAACGGCCGATACTGATGAATTTCGTTTCTTTATTATCCAGTATCTCCCTGACTTCTTCCAGGCTATGCGTAGATTCTGTAACCGGTTCAAAGCTCAGCGGCCGCTCTGCCAGCGCCAGAACTTTTTTATGATCGTGACAACTCGGGATCACCTTTACCCGTAATGGATCGCCCCCGATTCCATGGATAACCGGATCCAAAACGTCACCACTGACTGTTACCACACGATCGTAAACATTATAGGCTTCTCTCAGAATGTATAGATTCTGGTTGCCTCTTTCTTCGATCTCATGCACCATATCACTGTGCACCCATATGATCTTTGGGCAGGGAGTCTCTTCCAGAAGGGAAATCACATAGGCTTCATATCCGTTATAATGGATTGCCAGAGAGAACTCCGTTCCGCCGAAATGCTTGCGCCACTCCCGGCGGTAAGCCCTGTGCACCCGTCTCTCAGCCCATGGGGAAGAGGAGCCTTTCATTCTGCGCATAAGAGCAAACATGGTAAGGATGTCCATATTCATCTCGCTTCCCATGGGGAAGATTCCCAGTTCCTCCGGCAGCTCGTCCAGTTTTTCCTGGTGCTCTTTTGTATATGAAGTGCGGAAAGAAAGAAAATAATTATACTTTTTCAGATCCAGCTCCTCCAGAAGAGAACAGAGGGCTGTGGTAATCCCGTTCTGCCCCAGATCGCCTCCGTAAATCAGGATATTTTTCTTTCCGTTTCCCGTATATTTTTTCATACGGCAGCATTTTTCATGAAGAAATACCTGGCGGCAGATCTTCTCTGCTCCGTGGCCGTCCTCCCAGGTGGCATATTTTTCCATAAAAGCAGCGTTCGGGATTCCTCCGCCCCTGCGGATACAGCCGATCACCTCCGCCGCGTCTTCTGTATAAAGAAAAGGATATTCCCCGATATCCTCATACATCCCCCGGCCGTTCTCATATTCTCTGCGGTCGTAGGCAAAAAGGATAATCTGTTTCCCGGCGTTGGCAAAATCATAAAATACACTGGAATAATCTGTGATCAGCGTACTGCACAGGCTGAGACCCTCATAGGTATCCCACTGCACAGGAAAAGTCCTGATATGACGAAAGCCGTCAAAATTCTCACTTCCATGGAGAAAAGGATGAAGTTTGACCAGCAGCACTTCGTCATCGCGAAGGCCTTCATCCCATATCTTCAGATGTCTGTTCAGAACATCCATATACTTCCCGTTGTCCACACTGTCCACCAGGCCCCGGAAAGTGGGCAGATACATGATGATCTTTTTTCCCTCCAGGCCCTCTTCTCTCAGAAGCCGGCGCTGCCTCTCTCCCGGTTCACTGTAGAAGATATCATTCCGGGGATATCCTTCATGAAGAACCGTACCTCTGTAAAGAGCGGACAGCATATAGGCACGGGACATCATGTCTTCCATGAAGCGGTTTGGAAAAACCAGGTAATCGGAATCCAGCAGGTTCCTGAGAACGTTACCCATGCTCACCGCTTCAGGCCGGTTGTCCCGCCCCATTTTTTTCAGGGGCGTGCCGTGCCATGTATTCAGATAGATCTGTCCGTCTTTTTTTATGAATCTTCCCGGAAAAGTGGTATCGTTCACCAGGTATCCGGCCTGGCTGAGGGCTTTATAGTAGGACAGAGATCCTGTGCGCACAGTGCGGGAAACCCGGATCCCGCTGCGGCGGAGTTTTTCCCGGATCTCCTCCTCCGCGCCGCGATGAACAGAAAGCACCAGCGTGAATTTCCTGTAGGCGTCTTTCTGAAGTTCTTTCAGAATCGCGAGGATATTGCTCTCCAGTGCTTTTCCGCCGCGGGATTCCAGAAGGACCATGTTTTTCTTCAGTTTTGTTTTTTCATAGAATGTATTGTACAACGGATACCAGGAACCGTTTTTCAGTTTTTTCTTTACCTTGTCTGTGAATCCCATACAACAATGCCCTCTCGCTCTTGCGCCACTGCTTCATTCAGGGCGGTTTGGTTGTCATTAATATAGTTATGATATCAAATGGGGTTTGAGGTGTCAACGGGCGGCCCTGATTACATGTCGGCCCAGTCACACAAAAGCTGCCGCATTTCTGCGGCAGCTTTCGTTGAATATATGTGTGTAAAACAGTAGAATGGTGTCAATGACACCCCCTGAAATATCAGGCTTTGTAAATTTTGATCCCGAAGGATTCATGAATCGTGGTTCTTGCTTCCTCGATCGTTTTGAACTCTCCGGCTTTCATCATCTGGGCTGTAATGTTGCCGATAGCGGTCGCCTCTCCGGGGCCGGCGTGGACTTCCTTGCCTGTAGCTTTAGCTGTCAGCTCGTTCAGATACCCTGCATTCGAGCCTCCCCCTACCACATGGATACGGCTGTAGGTCCTTCCGGTCATTTCTTCCAGTTCTTTGGCGGTCTTTGCGTAGCAGTCTGCAAGGCTGGCATAGATCACAGTCGCCAGCTCGCCCAGTGTCTCAGGAACTTTCTGCCCTGTTCTGCGGCAGTAATCCTTCACTTCCTCGGTCATATTATCCGGAGAAAGGAAACATTCATCGTTGGCGTCTACTCTGGAGGGGAAGTCTTTGGCTTCTTCCGCCATTGCGCAGATCTCTGCAAAACTGTATTTGTCATTGATCTCATGGCGCACGGACTGGATCATCCACAGACCCATGATATTCTTCAGATAACGGAAACGACCTGCATATCCGCCCTCATTAGTCAGATTCATCTCACAGCTCTTTCTGGAGCAGTCCGGTGTCTCTCTCTCAAGACCCATCAGTGACCATGTACCGGAACTGATGTAAATAAAATCATCGTCATTGGCCGGAACTGCCAGCACAGCAGAACCTGTATCGTGAGTAGCCGGAGCTACAACTTCAAGGTCAAATCCCACTTCTTTCTGAATTTCCTCTGAGAGATGTCCAATGCTGGTTCCGGGCATGATCAGTTTCTGGAAAATCTTCCTGGGATATCCCAACATATCGATCAGCTCATAATCCCAGTCCTTGGTATAAGGATTCACAAGCTGTCCTGTGGTTGCCTCAGTATACTCGCAGGTTTTCTGCCCTGTGAGGAGATAATGGAAGTAATCCGGTACGTGGAGAAGAGTCTCTGCCTGCTCCAGATACTCCGGATGTTTTTTCTTAACTGCCATCAACTGATAAACTGTATTGAAGATTGCTTTCTGGATACCGGTTCTTTCATACAGATCTTCAAGAGAGATAATCTTGTAAACCTCCTCATCCATCCCGTCTGTACGGTGATCACGATAGCCCACCGTATTTCCAAGAACCTTATCGTCCTTATCCATAAGTACGAAATCCACACCCCAGGTATCAACGCCCATGCTTACCGGGACTTTGCCAATCTCTTTACATTTCTTCATACCGGCAATGATCTCTTTAAACAGACGGTCGAATTCCCAGCAAAGCTCGCCGTCTTTCTTTACCATGCCGTTTTCGAAGCGATACACTTCCTCCAGCTCCATTTTGCCGTTCTCCATATGTCCCAGGATCAAACGTCCGCTGGATGCCCCGATATCTACCGCAAGATAATATGTAGCCATTATGAAACCCTCCTAAATATGTAAATATTCACAGAAAACTCCTTACAGCTGTTCGCTGTGTTTACTGTATTTTCCCTTACATAATAATAACATATTTCAACTATATTCATCAAGTGTGAAGAATCTAAATATCCCCAGAGGACTGCCTCTGGGGATATTATTGTCTGCACTCACACAGTCTTATTCGTCAGTACCATGTGAGCGCCATATCAGAAGCCGTGCTTCTTCCATGTACCCTGTCTGGTTAAAATTCAATTAGTCATACAGGTTCGGAGCGATTTCCGGATCTTCCATGTTTGTAGCGTCATACCAGTAGCCGTCTGTAGGAACGTCCTGAAGTTCCTGGCCGTTAGCTGCTGCTGTCAGAGCGTAGATTGCATAGTAGCCCATCATCAGAGGAGACTGTGTAACGGCGCCGATGAATGTACCATCAGATACAGCTGCCTTAATGATAGAGCCAGCGTCGAAACCAACACCAACTACGTCGCCGTTTGCCGGGTCAGAACCAAGTACGTTCAGGTTAGCATTTGCTGCGATAACACCTTCTGCTGCTGTCTGGTTGGAACCGAAGATTGCGATGCAGTTTTCCTGAGAAAGGATTGCCTGAGCCTCTGTGGAGCAAAGCTCTACAGTTGTCTGTGCCGGTACTGCAACCTGGATGATAACGTCTGCGTCTGCCTCTGTAGCGTCAGCACCTTTTGCTGCGTTTACATAGAACTCGTTACCTGTAACTGCAACTGTTTTTCCATCTGCCTGAAGCAGTTCGATCATCTTGTCGATGAATCCGCCGCCGCGCTGCTGGATGTTCAGAGCTGTTGCATCCTGGTTAACTTCACCGATGATAACCTGTCCGTCAGCCTCTGCGATAACGTCTTTGATCGCATTGTACATATTTTCAGCGGCAACTGCGCCTGCCTGTGCGTTGTCGGTAGCAACGTTGCATACAACGGAGCCTTCCGGAGCATTGTCAACACCTGTATCAAAGGTAACTACCGGGATTCCCTTGTCAGCACATTCCTGAAGAGCATCCAGAACGGAGGAGGTATCGCATGCTGCAAGACCTAAACCAACAGGATTGGAGCTGATTGCTGTATTGATCAAGTTAACCTGGTCAGCGATATCGGACTCGCTGTTCGGTCCCTGAGCTGTATAGGTTACGCCCAGCTCTTCAGCTGCCATAGCCATACCTTCCTGAGCTGCATCCCAGTATGTAGACTGGAAAGATTTAACCATCATCGGGAACTCATAAGCTTCATTAGCTGTAAGTCCTTCGAACTG
>DWXL01000070.1 GCA_019119235.1 Candidatus Blautia excrementigallinarum
AAGCGGGAGAGTGAGGACATGCCGAAGGGAACAAACCAGAAATTCAAGCTGTACCGTCTGGCGCAGATCATGCTTGAGCGGACAGACGACGAGCATTATATCACCATGCCGGAGATCATATCCCAGCTGGGAAAATATGAGATCACCGCGGACCGCAGGAGTATTTATCAGGACCTCCGGGATCTGGAGGCGCTGGGAATAGAAGTGGAAGGCGAACCAGAGGGCAAAGGCTATCATTATCATGTGGTCAGCCGTCCCTTTGAACTTCCGGAACTGAAGCTCCTGGTGGACGCGATCCAGTCCTCCAAGTTTATTACGGAAAAGAAAACGAACAATCTGATTCGCAAACTGGAAAAGCTGGTGAGCCGGTATGAAGCCATGGGCCTGCAGCGCCAGGTCTATGTATCCGGCCGGATCAAGACCATGAACGAGAGCATTTACTACGCTGTGGACACCATCCATAACGCCATCTCAGAGAACAGAAAAATCCGGTTTCAGTATTATCAGTGGAATGTAAAGAAAGAAATGGTCCTGCGCCGTGACGGCGCCTGTTATCACATCAGCCCCTGGGGACTGTCCTGGGACGACGAGAATTATTATCTGGTGGGATATGATTCCGACGCCGGAGAGATCCGCCATTACCGCGTGGACAAAATGATCCACATCCGGATGTCGGAGGAACCCCGGGAGGGAAAAGAACATTTCCGGAAACTGAACATGGCGGATTACACCAGGAAGAGCTTCGGTATGTTCGGCGGCAGGGAACAGTCGGTAAAACTTCTGGTGGACAATAGCCTTGCCGGCGTGATCATTGACCGCTTCGGCAAAGATGTTATGATGATTCCGGCGGACGGGGACCGTTTTACAGTAAATGTAACAGTCATGGTCAGCCGCCAGTTTCTGGGATGGATTTTTTCTCTGGGAGAAAAAGTGAAGATCCTCGGCCCGGAAGATGTAACGGAACAGATGAGAGAAGAAGGAGAAAGACTGCTGAGGCAGTATGAGTAAAAGGAGAATGCTTATGAACATGAATAATTTTCAGTGGACGCGCCGGCCCAAGAGTTATCAGATCAGTGAAGACCGCGTGGAGATCGTTACGGCGCCCCACACGGATCTCTGGCAGAGAACGTATTATCATTTTCGGAACGATAACGCGCCGGTGCTGCAGATGGAGACAGAGGAACAGTTTTTCAGCTTTGTAGTAAAGGCGGATTTTGCAGAAAGCCATCACCGCTTTGACCAGTGCGGGATTGTGATGTATCTGGACAGTGACAACTGGCTGAAGGGATCCATTGAATATGAAAACGAGAAGTTTCAGCACCTGGGAAGTGTTGTGACCAACAACGGGTATTCCGACTGGGCCACCACGGCCATTCCAGCGGATATTAAGTCCATGTGGTACCGGTTCAGCCGCCGGGAGGATGATTTCTGCATCGAATGTTCCCGTGACGGCGTGGAGTTTTCCCAGATGCGCATCTGCCACATGAATAAAGGCAAAGGAAAGATACGATTCGGCATCTATGCCTGCTCGCCGGAGGACTCCTCTTTCAAAGCGGTTTTTACGGATATGCGCCTTATGGAATGTCAGTGGAAAGCTCACGACGGACAGCAGCCGGATTAAGAGTAATGAAAACGCCCCTCAGCGCAGGGGCGTTTTTCTATACTACATATTTCTTAAGCGGCGGGATTTTCTGCATGATCCAAGAGACCAGGCAGGAGCAGAAGAAGGTCCCGGCCCAGAAGAGAGGGATGCCTGCGTACCCCGGATCCAGGGGCGTGGTATCCAGAAACTTATAAAAGAAATTCAGAAATACCGGATGCACCAGATAAATGCCGAAACACAGATTCCGGTGCGCCGACATCCAGGATACGCGGACGCCGCTGCCGGAAGCGGTGAGAAACAGACAAGCCGACAACAGGACGATAAAAGGCGAATCATAGGACACACGGAAGATTTTCAGGAATCCCATATCTATGATCAGGAATCCGGCCGTCACGATTGCCGCGGCAGCGGAAAACCGCGGAGTTATTTTTATATATTTCAGCAGATAATATCCGAAAACGAAATAAAACAGATAGATCCCTGAAAAAGGATAAGTGAAATTCAGGTTGAAGCCGGTAAGCAGTTCGCCAAAGGGAATAAGGCTGCTGAAGATAAATCCCAGGATCAGGCCGTATTCCAGAACTTCTCGGGAAGCGTTTTTTATCAGGATCCGCAGAAGAGGCGCTGCCAGGTACAGGCCCGCCAGCTCATACAGATACCACATATGCGCCCAGCTTCTGCCGTTCAGGGTATTGAGAAATCCCTGTAACAGCATATCCGGAGAGAATCCGCCTTCTGTAACGGCCAGCTCAATAACCGCGTATATGGTTCCGAAAAGCAGAAGGGCAAGAAGGATCCTTCTTAAATAATGTGTAAATAATCTTTTTACAGTTATTTCTTTTTCCGGATCCAGGAGAAGAGCCCCGGAGATCATGAGAAAAAGGGGAACCCCGGCTGTCATGAGCGCTTTCAGGGTATAGTAAACGGCCCGCTGATCCGGAGTCATTTCTGCGGACAGTATGGCGGTAACGCCGGAAACCACATGGAGCAGGACCACCATGGCGGTGGCGCTCCAGCGGAGAACATCCAAAAAAGCGGTGGAGGTATTTTCTTTTTTCATATGATTCCTCACTTCCGTGCAGAGAATTATAATATGATATTAAAGTCAAAAACACCCTGCGTCAAGCAGAACAGGAAAGATTGAAAACGGACCGGGAACATAGTACAATAAAAATATTCCGGCAAAGCGGAAAAAGAGCGTGAAAACCAGAGAACGGGGATGGAATGCAGTATGGCGACGGAGATTACGGAGAGGGCGGCGCTGCGCTGCCTGCAGGAGAAATGAGGATTTTAAAAGCATGAAAATATTTCATCTGTCAGACCTTCATATCGGTCTGAAGTTAATGAACCGCGATCTACGCGAGGATCAGGAATACATCCTTCATCAGATCGTGGAAAAAGCGGCGGAGATACAGCCGGACGCGGTTGTGATCGCGGGAGACATTTATGACAAGGCGGTTCCCTCCGCAGAGGCGGTGGAGGTGTTCGATCATTTTATCGCGGACCTTGCGGCTGCTGTTCCGGAAGGGACGGTTATGATGATCAGCGGAAACCATGACAGCGCCCCCAGGGTGAACTGTTTCCGGAATATTCTCTCCCGGCAGAATCTCTACATGGTGGGGCTGCCTCCTCAGAGAGAGGATGAATATATCGAAAAAGTGACGCTGG
This sequence comes from Candidatus Blautia excrementigallinarum, assembly GCA_019119235.1. Lineage (GTDB taxonomy): Bacteria > Bacillota > Clostridia > Lachnospirales > Lachnospiraceae > Blautia_A > Blautia_A excrementigallinarum. The sequence goes on from DWXL01000070.1 coordinate 3,272, forward strand.
AAGACCGGTTCGGGAAAGTGAACTTCTACCTTCTTCCCTTCGTGAAGCCGTCCATGGTGAAGATGATCACAGGCACGGATGAAAACGGAAACAATCTTTCCTACAGCGATACAGTGCGGCGGCTGATCGGGCGGGAAAATATCGATCCGCTGCAGAGAAACGTACTTGTGAGCCATCAGTTTTATCTTCCGGCAGGAAAAAATCCGGAGGATGTGGAGCGCATGGACTCGGAGATCCGGACTGTGGGGAATATCGACCAGGTATCCGGAGATATACTGGAGGCGTTTGATTACGGGGCTCTGGGGCATATCCACAAGCCCATGAAGGTGGGAAAAGACTGTTACCGCTACTGCGGGACGCCTCTGGCCTGCTCAGTCAGCGAAGCGGGGCAGCAGAAGGGGATCATTCTGGCGGAACTGGGAGAAAAAGGAACCGAAGTAAAGATTTCCGTCCTTCCGCTGGAACCGCTGCGCCGGATCCGGGTGATCCGGGGAAGTCTGAAAGAAGTGCTGGATCAGGGATGCGGGGATTATGTGTCCGCCGTTCTTACGGACAGAGTGGATCTGGACGTGATCGACATGCAGGACAGAATGCGCCATGCGTTTCCCAATCTGCTGGAGATCCGGAGGGAGACGGAGCGAAAAGCGGAATACAGGGAAGAAACGGCTGCGGAGGAAGATCTGAAAGATCCCTTCGCTCTCTGCTGTTCCTTTTTTAACGATCTGGATGAAGAAGAAAAAGAAATTCTTCTCGATGTGATCCATACAGTTCAGGAGGTGAAGTAAGATGCGGCCGCTGAAACTGACCATGCAGGCTTTCGGTTCCTACGGGGAGGAGACGACGGTGGATTTTGCGAAGCCGGATCAGAATCTCTTCCTGATCACAGGAGATACGGGGGCGGGCAAAACGACGATTTTTGACGCCATCGTTTTCGCGCTGTACGGGGAAGTCAGTTCCTCAGCCAACAAAAAAGAGGGAATCCTTCTTCAGAGCCAGTATACGGATTATGGCAGGGAACCTTTTGTAGAGCTTGTTTTTTCCGAAGGGGATGGAGAGATTTATACCGTCCGCAGGACGCCACGGCATCTGAAACCGATCACCAGGGGAGCGGACAAAGGAACCGGAAAAACCCGGGAGGTCTCCGGTTCTGTTTCGCTTACCATGCCTGACGGAACGGAGTATCCCTCAAAGGAGACGGATGGAAAGCTGCGGGAGATCGTGGGCCTTACCAAAAACCAGTTCATGCAGGTGGCCATGATCGCCCAGGGGGAATTCATGGAACTTCTCCGGGCAAAATCCGACGTGAAAAAAGAGATCTTCCGGAAGCTGTTCAACACCGGGCTGTATCAGGATATCGTGAACGAGCTGGCAGAGAGGAAAAGAGAAAAAGAAAGAGACCTTGGCGTTCTGAAGACGCAGTGCCAGACGGAAACCGGCCGGGTGAAGATCCCTGAGGACTATGAACGAAGGAACGAGATCGAAAAACTTACAGACCAGATGCAGAAGGGAGATCTCTCCCAGGCCGGAGAATTCATGGAGGAGCTGGGCGCGCTTATTGAAACTCTGAAAAAAGAAGAAAGAAGAGCAGACAGCGAATACAAAATAGCTTCGGGTGCAAGAGATGAAAAAAGAGACGCTCTGACAGATGCGGGGAATCTGGAAAAACTGTACCGGAAACTGGAGGAGGCGGAAAAGACTCTGAAAGACTGCCAGGACCGGGCGGAAGAGATCCGGGAAAAAGAAAAACTGGCGGAGGAGCTTTCCGGCGCTTTTGAAATACAGAAAAAATATCAATGGATGCGGGAAACTTCCGACGATACAGATAAGATCCGAAGATTCCTGAAGGAGAACCGGGCGCTGCTTCCCGGTCTCAGGGACAGAGAGAAAAAGGCCCTGAAGGATATGGGAGAAGCCCGCAAAATCCTGGAACAGGAGCAGGAGAGATTTTCCAGGATATCCGAGCGGACAGACGCGGCGGTCCAGTTATTCGCAAAGATACAGGAAGCGGAGAAAAAGGCGGAATCCTGTAAGAAACTGTTTCACGACGCGCAGGAGGAGGAAAGCACGGCAAAGAAAAAGCAGGAGGAGCTGAAAGCGCGGGAAGAAGTCTGGAAGGAAGAAGAGAAAAATCTTGCGGACGCTCCCGGACGTCTGGCTGCCGGGGAAGCAAAAAGCCGGGAGGCGCAGATCCTGGTGCAGGAGATGGACGCTTTCAGGAAAGCGTCGCAGACAGCGGAAACACATCGGAAGACGGCAGAGAAATCACAGGAGAAATACCTTGCCGAAAGAGACAGTTATGAGGAGGCGAGGGACAGATATGAAAAGATGAGGCAGCTTTTCCTGGACGCCCAGGCGGGACTGCTGGCGCGGACGCTGGAAAAGGGGAAACCCTGCCCTGTCTGCGGATCTCTGGAACATCCCTCTCCCTGCGGCTGGGAAGAACGGTACGGGGATATCTCGGAAGAAAAGCTGGATGAATGCGGGCGGCGGAAAGAAGAACTTCAGAAAAAACAGGAAGAGCTGGCCGCGGAAGCGAAGGCAGATCTGTCGCTGGCGCAGGCGAAGAAAGAGGACTGTCGTGAAAAATGGAGCCGTCTTCTGGAAAAGACGCGGGAAATGATTCCCGGACTGCCGGACGATGCTAACCGGGAGCAGACAGAAGCCGCGCTGTGCCGGTGGGCGCTTTCCGCTGAGGAAGAAAAGAAAGAGTGCCAAAAGGAGGCGGAACTTCTGGAGAAACTTCGGAAGGATCTCCGGAAACTGGAAGAAAAGAAAAAAGAACAGGAAGATATTCTGTCGTCTGCCGGCGACGCGGCGCGAAAGGCGGAGCGGGAACTGGCGGCGGCAGAGGCAGAGCTTAAAAGCCTTTCGGATTCTGTGGAATTTGCTTCCAGGGAAGAGGCGCAGAGGCAGAAGCAGGAGGCGGAATCCGGGAAAGACCGGGCCCGGGAAGCTTACGAAAAGGCAGAAAAAGAAGCAGAAGAATTAAAGAAAAAAACGCGGGAGACAGAGACTCGGATCGCCGGATACCTGGAGGACCTGCCCGGCATGGAGGAAAAACTTGCGGAAAAAACCGCGGAGTATCAGGCCGAAATGACGGGAAGGGGTCTGGAGGAATCCCGGTGGCGGCTTCTTACAGAAACATACAGGGAAGAATCGGTGGAAAGGCTCCGCGAGGAGACCGGAAGCTACAGAAGCAGCCGGAAAGCCGCCGCGGATCTTCGGGATTCCATGAGAGAAGCCATCGGGAACAGGAAGACGCCGGACCGGGAGAAACTGGAGAGAGAAGCGGAGCAGGCAGAGGAACGTCTGGAAGCTGCGGAAAGCGCCAGAACAATGATCCGGACTCTCAGAAAAGACAACGAAGAAGTTTATCAGTCCCTGCAGCCCAGGATGGAAGAACGGCGGCAGGCTGTCTCGGAACATGGAAGACTGGATGCGCTCTACCGCATGGTCTCCGGAAACGTCAGCGGTTCCCGAATGGATCTGGAGACTTATGTGCAGAGATATTATCTGGAGCGGATCCTGCGGGCGGCCAACAGGCGGTTCCGGGAAATGTCGGCGGGCCAGTTCGAGCTTCGGATGTATGGTCTTGAGAAAGCCGGCGAAGGGAAAAACAGGGGACTGGATCTTATGGTCTATTCCAATGTAACCGGGAAGGAACGGGAAGTCCGTACCCTGTCCGGCGGAGAGTCCTTCATGGCGGCCCTCTCCCTTGCCCTTGGGATGGCGGATCAGATCCGCCAGAGCTCTGCGGCGATCCATCTGGACATGATGTTCATTGACGAGGGGTTCGGCTCTCTGGACGAACATTCCAGGAACCAGGCGGTAAAGGTCCTTCTGCGAATGGCGGAGGGATCCCGGCTTATCGGGATCATTTCCCATGTGACGGAACTGAAACAGGAGATCGAGGACCAGCTGATCGTCACGAAAGACGAGACGGGAAGCCACGTCAGATGGCAGATCAGCTGACATAAATATACAAGGAGACTTAGTTTGATTTCAAAAACCATGCGCACGATACTGCACGCCCTGTCCTATGGAAATATAGAGGTGGAGGCGTCCAGGAAACTGGCGGATCTGAAGAAACTGGACGTAATGCGGATATTCTGGAAAAAACTGGACACAAAGGTGTATAATAAGGATTATGAAGTACCGGTACGCCTGTATTTTCCCTCGGAGGAAATGATGAAAGAAGGCCTGTCAGAAGGAGCGGCGCTTCCGGTGATCCTTTTCTTCCACGGCGGAGGATGGGTCACAGAGAGCGTGGAGACCTACGACCGGGTATGCGCCAGAATGTCGCAGTCTACCGGCCAGGTGGTGGCTTCGGTGGAATACCGCCGGGCGCCGGAACATCCTTTTCCCGTTCCTCTTGAGGATTGCTACGCCGCGGCAAAGGCGCTGTATACCAACCGCTCTATTCTCCATACGGATCCGGAAAAGATCACCGTCATGGGAGACAGCGCGGGTGGCAACCTGGCGGCGGCGGTGGCGCTGAAAGCCAGAAATACGAAAGATTTCAGGATAGAAAGACAGATCCTCATCTATCCTGCCCTGTATAACTGTTATACAGAAGAATCCCCCTTCGCTTCCGTGCGGGAGAACGGGGAGGGATACCTTCTGACAGCGGTGAAAATGCAGGATTATATAGAACTTTATAAGGGCGGCGACGGGGATCTCTTAAATCCTCTCTTCGCCCCTCTCATGGAAAAAAATCTTGGCGGTATGCCCCGGACCCTGATACTGACGGCGGAATTCGACCCGCTGCGGGATGAGGGAGAAGAATACGGAAGACGACTTAAGGAAGCGGGGAACCAGGTGGAGATCCACCGGATCCCGGACGCCCTCCACGGGTATTTTGCCCTGGGAATACAGTTCCTCCATGTGAGAGAGAGCTTTGGCTATATTAATGGATTTCTGGAAAACAACGGTGAATGCTGACATAACAGAGAAGGATGCTGGGTAAAGTGGAAAAAAGATATTCTAAATGGAGAAAACTGGATAATGCGGCTCTGGCTTTTCCTCTTGTGACCGGGAAGAACGATACAAGGGTTTTCCGGTTTTACTGTGAACTGAAAGAACCGGTACAGCCGGAGATCCTTCAGTCTGCCCTGGATCAGACAATGGAGAAATACCCTCTGTTTCAGGCGGTTCTCAGGAAGGGCCTGTTCTGGTTCTATCTGGAGCGGAGAGATATCAGGCCATTGGCGGCGGAAGAGAAAAAACCTCCCTGCAGCCGGCTGTATATCCCTGACAAAAAATCTCTGCTGTTTGAGGTTACATACTATGAGAACAGGATCAATTTTGAAGTGTTCCACGCGCTGACCGACGGAACGGGCGCCATGAACTTTCTTCTGGAGCTTGTGCAGAATTATCTGATCCTGGCGCATCCGGATGACGGAATCCACCGGATCCCGGAAAAAGAAGAGATCACTCCGGGAGATCAGGAAGAAGACAGCTTTTCTCAGTATTATTCTTCCGAGACTCAGGGCAAAAAGAAAAAGAATCCTCCCGCAGTACGCCTGAAGGGAGAAAAACTGCCCCATGACGATATGCAGATTCTGGAGATATCCATACCCGTGAAAGAAATCCTGGCGAAAGCACGTTCTTACGGAGCTTCTATTACCGCGTTTCTTTCCGCCGTGCTGATCTGCGCCATTCATGAGGAGATTCCCAGAAGCAGGCAGAAAAAACCGGTGACGCTGATGGTTCCGGTGAATCTGAGGAATTTTTTCCCTTCCCAGTCTATGGGAAATTTCTTCGGCTGGATCGAAGTGGGCTATACTTTTTCGGAGAAGAGTACGTTCAGAGACGTGCTGGATGAAGTGAAGAAGCAGTTCGAGACAGAGCTGGTAAAAGAGAAGATCGCGGAGCATATGAGCGGATACGTGAGGCTGGAAAAAAATCCTCTCATCCGCGCGGTGCCTCTTGAGGTGAAGCGGTATTTCCTTATGCTGGGCGCCGAACTGGGCAGCAGGAGTATTACTTCTGTGTATTCCAATGTAGGCGTGATACGGCTGCCGGAAGAATACCGGAACTATATAGAAAGATTCGGGCTTTTTGCCAGCACAGACGCCATGCAGCTCTGTTCCTGCTCCTATGGGGAGGAACTTCTTCTCGGCCTTACCTCCAAGATCCCGGACGACAGCATCCAGAGAAATTTCCTCAGGATACTGGAAAAGGAAGAGATCCCCTGCAGGGAAGAAAGAAACGACTTTCCCGGGTGCGGAAGTGAATACAGCCAGGAAAGCAGGAAGCTGGTACAGGTATTTACTTTTCTCTGCGTCGCAGTGGCGGTGATCTGCGGAATGATCAATTACATGACTCTGGATACCCTGAACTGGTTCTGGTTTGCCGCCGCGGGATGTCTGTGCGCCTGGCTTGTAGTGATGGTGGCCTATACGAAGCGGAGGAATATCCTGAAAAATGAGATGTGGCAGCTTCTGATCATAACCGTGATCGCGGTTCTGTGGGATGTTTTTACCGGGTGGAGAGGCTGGTCGGTAGATTTTGTCCTGCCTTTCGGCGCTATGGCTGTTCTGGGTTCCGTGCCGGTGATCGCGAAGGTCAGCCGCCTGGAAACAGAGGAATATCTGTTTTATCTGATCCAGGCGACCATCGCCGGATGCATTCCCATTATTCTTGTATGGACGGGGATCGTCCGGTTCAGGTATCCTTCCGTGATCTGTTCCGGCGTCAGTTTCCTGGTGCTGGCGGGACTGTTCATTTTCCAGAAAAAGAATACAGTGAAGGAGTTCCGGAAGAAATTCAGGATGTAGGGTAAGAACCGTTACAATTCACATCATGCTCAGGAACCGATTGTAAATAAAAGAGATTGTGATGCCCCTCTTGTACACGAACGACAGCCGTGTTAAAATAAAAATGTTATAAAATTTCCGCATTTAACGCGGGAGAACAAAAGGATCTGTAAAACAGGATCAAGCAAACGGGGAGCTTGTGGAAACAGGCTGAGAGTAAGCTGTATCGCTTTGACCCGCAAACCTGATTTGGATAATGCCAACGTAGGGAAC
>DWXL01000071.1 GCA_019119235.1 Candidatus Blautia excrementigallinarum
GAAGAGAAGGCCATATCAACTATAATGTGAAGCAGGCCGTCCGGCTGGGGCTTCCGGTGGAGAAAGCCCTTCAGATGGCCTCCCTACATGCGGCAGAGTGCTACGGGCTGAAACATCTCGGCGTGGTGGCGCCGGGATACCAGGCAGACTTTGTGATCCTGGACAATCTCACGGACCTGAATGTTCTTGAAGTTTATTTCAGGGGGAGGAAGATCATCAGAGACGAAAAAGTACAGGTAAGGCCCTGCGCTCCGGAACTGAAGAATACTGTCCGGGTATCCGGGTTCAGTGAAAAAAGCCTGCGGCTGAAACACAGCGGCGGGAAAGCCCACATACTGAAAATGACAGAGGGCCAGATCAGTACAGAGGATCTGTATGAAGACGTGCCGTTCCTGGAACAGGACGGGAAGAAATATTTCGCGCCGGATGGGACGTACCAGAAGATCGCCGCCGTGGAACGCCACAGAAACACAGGAAAAACAGGAGTGGGAATTGTAAAAGGATACGGGATCACAGGCGGAGCCATAGCCTCCAGTGTCTCCCATGATTCCCACAACCTGATCGTCATAGGCGACAACGACCGGGACATGTATCTGGCGGTAAAAGAACTGATCCGGACCCAGGGCGGGTACACTCTGGTGGAAAACGGCAGTGTGTTTGAAACCCTGCCGCTCCCGGTAATGGGTCTCATGAGCGGCGCCGGATACGAGACTGTGAATGCGGTACTGAAAAGAATGATCCAAAAAGCTCATGAAATGGGAGTCAGGGAAGGCTTCGATCCGTTTATCACGCTTTCTTTTATGGCGCTTCCGGTGATCCCGGAGATCAGGATCACGCCGAGGGGCGTATATCTGGTGAAAAAAGACCGCATACTGCAGACGCCTTTTGACCTGTGAGACAATATGGAAATACAGAAAAAGCAGGGTAAATATTTACTCTGCTTTTTCCAGTGTGAAAATAAATTCTGTTCCTACGCCCTCGGTACTGATAACGTTGATATTCTGACCATGGGCGTTGATGATTTCTTTTACGATAGAAAGTCCAAGACCGGTTCCGGTCTGATCTTTTCCCCTGGAGATATCCGTTTTGTAGAAACGTTCCCAGATCCGGTGAAGGCTCTGTTTGGGAATGCCGATGCCGTGATCCTTCACAGAGACAAAGATTTTGTCGTTTTTTTCAGTGGTTTCGATAATAATGGTCGAATCGTTGCGGCTGAATTTCACGGCGTTGTTCAGAAGGTTATAGAGAACCTGCTGGATCTGCTCCATATCGGCCCTGGCGTACAGCTCCCGGCCGGAAAGCACCAGCTCCAGAACGATCTTGCGTTTGGTGCAGTCGCCTTCAAAAGCCGCGGCGGTATGTTTGATCACTTCGTTGATGTCAAATGTTTCGATCTTCAGAAGCCGTTTGTGGATGTCCAGTTCGTTAAGCGTTAAAAGACCCTCGGTGAGTTTTTCCAGACGTCCCGCTTCATAGGCGATGATCTTCAGATATTTTTCCTGGCTGTCCGCGGGGATCACTCCGTCCAGCATGGCGTCCACATATCCCTTGATGGAAGTGAGCGGCGAGCGGAAGTCGTGGGAAATATTGGAGATGAACTGCCGTTGATATTCTCCGTTGCGGTTCAGCTTTTCCGCCATATAGTTCAGGCTGTTGGCCAGATATCCAATCTCGTCTTCAGAAGACGCGGGGATTTTGTAGGCCAGATTTCCATTGGCGAATTCCCCCACGCCTCTGGTGATCTCCCTCAGAGGATTGTGCACATAATGCCAGTAGATCAGGAGCAGCACGGAGGCCAGGACATATACCGCAAGGAAGAGGATCTGGATGATAAACAGGATCGCGCCCCGTTTCTGATAGAGATCGCTCATCCGGAAATGGAGGGCGATATAGCCTTTGGGCGTCATATCTTCTGTAATGGGGGCCAGGACGCTTAAATATTTCTCCGGAAAGAAACCGTAAAAATCCCCGATCTGGTAATAGCTGCTTCCCCAGTCGGAAGGATCGAAATCCTCGATCCGGATCGGTTCGTCCGCCGCGATATCCGTCCTTGTGCTGACAATGATTTCCCCTTCATTGTTGATGATCCAGACGATCACAGAGGGATACTGGGAGAGCATATACAGATTGGACTGGATGCGGGACAGGTTGGAGGAGGAAAGATTACTCTTTACCGCCTGGTTTTCGGCTACATTGTGGGCGTCCTGATACAGCCCTGAACTGATATCTTCTTCCAGCACGGATTCCACCATCCGGGAGCCCACCAGCGTGATCAGAAGAAAGCCGACCAGGCCTATGAGGATATAGGCTTCCAGGAATCTGAAGGTAATCCTCCGCTTCATTTATTTTTCACCTCGAATTTGTAACCGATCCCCCACACGGTGGCTATGCTCCAGCGGGGATGGTCCTTGATCTTCTCTCGGAGACGTTTGATATGTACGTCCACTGTTCTGGTATCTCCGATGTATTCATATCCCCAGATATGATCCAGAAGCTGTTCTCTGGTAAATACCTGATTGGGAGATGCCGCCAGGAAATAAAGAAGCTCCAGCTCCTTGGGAGGCATATCCACCTGTTTTCCCATGTAAGTAACGGAATAATTGGTCAGGTTGATCGTGAGATCCGGATAGGAGACAGATTTTTCCCCCGAGGTGCCGGAGGGTTGTTTTACCTTGAAACGGCGGAGTACCGCCCGGACGCGGGCGACCAGCTCCTTGGAGTCGAAGGGCTTGATGATGTAGTCGTCCGCTCCCAGCTCCAGCCCCAGAACCTTGTCGAAGGTTTCGCCCTTGGCGGAGAGCATGATGATGGGAACGTCGGAGGTATGGCGGATCTCCCGGCAGACCTGATAGCCGTCGATGCCGGGAAGCATCAGGTCCAGGAGAAGAAGATCAGGCTGGAAGGTCTGAAATTCTTTCAGCGCCTGTTCACCGTCGTTTACGATCTTCGTCTCGAAACACTCCTTGGTGAGATACAGGGAAATCAGTTCAGCAATATTGTTGTCGTCGTCTATGATCAGGATTTTCTGTTTTGCTGCCATAATAATCGAATCTCCTTCCGTTATTTCTTAAACTCCACAATAGTTACTCCGGCGTCCCCTTCTCCGAATTCTCCGAGACGGAAGGAAGCCACGTTTTTCTGGCGTTTCAGATAATTGTGGATTCCCTTGCGCAGGGCGCCGGTTCCCTTGCCGTGTACGATGCGTACGCTCTTCAGATGGGCGATATAGGCGTCGTCCAGATATTTGTCAAGCTCCGCAACGGCCTCGTCCACAGTTTTGCCCAGAAGATTGATCTCTGTGGAGATGCCGGCGGATTTGGACATCCGGATCTTGCCGGCTCCGGTTCTCTGGAGAGAGGGCGCGGTGATCACCGGCTCGTCAACAAGCTCCAGATCGGAGATATGCACTTTGGAACGTATGATACCCATCTGCACGAAAAGGAATCCTTTGGAGTCCGGGCGGCTGCTCACGGTGCCTTTCAGGTTCATGCTGAGCACCCGGACGGAATCCCCGGGACGGATATCTTTTGGGGTGAGCTGTTTCTTAGGTTTCTGTGTTTCCGCAGGACGGCTCATTTTCGCTTCCGCTTTGCTCATCCTTTTGCGCAGTTCCTGGCGCTCGCGTTCCACGGCGGCTGTGTCCACATGATCCTTCTGGAACTTGTGGAAAAGTTTCATGGTCTGATCCGCGTATTCCTTGGCGTCTTCCAGAACTTTGTGGGCCTCTTCGTTGGCCTGGCGCAGGATCCGCTCACGCTGGGAGTCCAGTTTTTCCTGACGGGCTTCCAGCTGGGCTTTCAGCCGGCTGATCTCTTCCTTGTAGCTGGCGATCTCCTGACGTTCTTTTTCGATGGAGATCCGGTTCTCCTCCAGAGAAGAGATCACATCTTCAAAGGATTCGTCCTCCTCGCTGATCTGTTCTCTGGCCCGCTGTATGATGGAATCGGGAAGGCCCAGTTTGGAGGAAATGGCGAAAGCGTTGCTCTTTCCGGGTATACCGATAAGAAGGCGGTAAGTGGGACGCAGAGTCTCCACATCGAATTCACAGCAGGCGTTTTCCACGCCGGGGGTGGAGAGCGCGTATACCTTCAGTTCACTGTAGTGAGTGGTCGCCATGGTGCGAATGCCTCTCTCGTGGAGATAGGAGAGAATAGAGATGGCGAGGGCCGCTCCCTCTGTGGGATCAGTTCCGGCGCCCAGCTCGTCGAAGAGCACCAGGGACTGCTGATCCGCTTTCTCCAGGAAAGACACGATATTTGTCATATGGGAGGAGAAGGTACTGAGAGACTGTTCAATGCTCTGTTCGTCTCCGATATCCGCGTATATCTCATGAAAAACAGAAAGCTCGCTCCGGTCGAGGGCGGGAATATGAAGTCCCGACTGTCCCATAAGTGTGAGAAGGCCCACGGTTTTCAGGGAGACAGTCTTGCCGCCGGTGTTGGGACCGGTGATGATCAGAAGATCAAAATCATCCCCCAGACGTATGTCTATGGGTACAGCCTTCTTTTTATGGATGAGAGGATGGCGGGCTTTGCGCAGGTTGACGCGGCCCTCCTCATTAAAGACAGGCTCGCTTCCGTTCATATCCATGGCGAGAGAGCCTCTGGCAAAAATAAAATCAAGCTGCACCATAAGTTCCAGGTCAAGGGCGACAGCTTTCTGCTCCGCCGCGATCTGTTCGCTTAAATCTGCAAGGACCGCTTCGATCTCTTTCTGCTCCTGAAGTTCCAGCTCCCGCATATCGTTATTCAGCTTCACAATGACCATGGGTTCGATGAACAGAGTGGAACCGGTGGAAGACTGGTCATGGATCATGCCGGGAACCTGCCCTTTGTATTCCGCCTTGACGGGGACACAGTAGCGTCCGTTGCGCATGGTGATCACGGAATCCTGCAGATAGGTGCGGGCGCTTCCGCTGACCAGGCCGGAGAGCTGGGTGTGGATGCGGTCGTTGGTGATCTTCATGTTCCGGCGCACGCTGCGCAGTCCGGGACTGGCGTCGTCGCTGATCTCATCTTCCGAAAGAATGCAGCGGCGGATCTCTCCGGCCAGGGGAGTGAGAGGGGCCAGGTCCTGGAACATGGCGTCCAGGGAATCGGAAGGAGCGTCGCTGCGTTCCTTCCTTCCGTAGGCCTTCACTCTCGAGGTGTTCTCCAGAAGACTGCATACAGCCAGGATCTCCGGGATGCCGAGAGAACTGCCGATCTCCAGGCGCTTCAGGGAACCGCGGATATCCTTCACGCTGCCGAAAGAAACGCTTCCCTTCTGGAAAAGCCGGGTCAGCGCGTCTCTGGTCTGCACCTGGAGAAGCCGGATCTTCTCGATATTGTCGGATGGCGTTAGGTTCCGGCAAAGTTCCTTTCCCATGGGAGAGGACGCTTTCTCGGTAAGCTGCTCTATGATTTTGGGGTATTCCAGTGATGTCAATGCTTTCTGGTTCATAAAAATCTCCTGATGTCTCAAATAAAATCAATTATACTTCAAAAAGGAAATAATATCCCATTTTTACTATGTCTATTTTACATGATTTCAGGCGGAATGAAAAGGAAAATTGTACTTTTTTATTCATAAAAAAT
>DWXL01000072.1 GCA_019119235.1 Candidatus Blautia excrementigallinarum
GGATATGGAAGCAAGGAGGCTCGAACTCCTGACCTCTCGCGTGTGAGGCGAACGCTCATCCCAGCTGAGCTATGCTTCCATACCCATTATTATAGTACTTTATTTCAGGAAATCAATACACAATTTCCGCAATATGGCATATTCTCATATTTTTTATACCCTTGTGATCAGATAGGTCCTGTCTTTTTCAGTGGAAAAAGAGATCAGGTCTTTGTTTTCCGCACGAACGTCTACGGGATTTCCGGCGGAATCTGTCACTCTGAAAAGAGATAAATCCGGATATTCCCCGACGAACTTTCCGCCCAGACGGGAGGTGACGGTAAAGGTATCCGCGGTTCCGTCTGTCCATTCCATATCGATCACGAAATTTCCCCGTGCCAGAAGTCCTTTTACAAAGCCGCTGTTCCACTCTTCGGGAAGTGCGGGAAGAAAATGCACAAAACCGGAATGGCTCTGGAGCAGCATTTCACTGACGCCCGCTGTGTAGCCGAAGTTTCCGTCGATCTGAAAAATGGGAAATTCCTTGTAGTTGTGTCCCGCGCCGTGGGAAGAAAATAGATTCTTCAGGAATCCGGAGTTTCCGCCGCCCACCGCGGACTGTACAAGGTGGAAAGCCTCCTCCGCCTGTCCTGTGCGGGCCCAGAGGTTTAATTTGTGCGCTTTGGACCAGCCGGTGGCGTCCAGGCCGCGTTCCTTCAGGGAAACAATCGCGGCTTTCATAAGTTCCGTGTTGTTTTTGTCAATGATGTGGCAGGGATACAGGGCCATCAGGTGGGACATATGGCGGTGAGGCGGCTGTACGCCGTCGGTTTCCGCTCCCAGGCTCTGACGCCACTGAGGAATATCGATCTCCGGGAGATCGCCGCCCCTGGCTTTTCCAATATGGGTTTCTTCAAACCATTCTTTTATCTGCCCGTCGTCTCCCGTAAGGACGGGATGCAGCAGTGACTGCTTTTCTCTCCACTGCTCTCGCAGGTCGGCGTCCACGCCCAGGATTTCCGCCGACCTGATCGTGTTTTCAAAATGCTGCCAGATAAACTGCTGGTCGCAGGAAGCGCCGTTCACAACAGGGCCGTTTTCCGGAGAGTAGGAGGGCGCGGAGACATATCTCTGCTGGTATTCGCTCCAGTACAGCGCTTTGTTCCAGAAATTCGCCACCTCTTTCATGGAGGGGTAAAGTTCCCTGAGAAAATCCATGTCTCCGGTATGGAGATAATACTCATAGGAATTCAGAAGAGCCCAGGCGGATCCGGTGGGATTCCATCCTGCGGCGTTGTTCTGCTGCCCCATGGCTGTGTACATAAAAGGCGTGCTGAAACAGCCCACAAGCCAGCCGTTTTCCTCTCCTTGTCCGCTGGCTATGCCGAACGAAGCCGCTGCAGAAAGCCGCCCGGCCTGGCGGAGAACTTTCAGATATTCATTGTAGGGCGCCATACACTCGCACAGGTTTGCGGTCATGGTAGGCCAGTAGTTCATCTGTATATTGATGTTAAAATGATAGTCTCCGAACCATTTGAATTCCCCTTCGCCCCAGACGCCCTGAAGATTCGTGGGAAGACTTCCCGGGCGGGAGCCCGCTATGGTCAGATAGCGGCCGAACTGGTAGCAGATGATCTCAAGAGCCCGCTGTTCCGCGTCGGAAGGGGGCTGCCCGCCGTTTTTTTCAATCATGTTGCGGTATTTCTGGATGAGCTGGTCTGTGGGGATCTGCGGGATCTCCTCCCGGAATCCCAGTTCCGTCCGTGAAAAAAGGCGGGAGTGGTCTTCGGTATGTTCTTTTTTCAGCGCCTCATAACCATCCGCCGCGATTCTTCCGGCGGCTTTTTCGACGCGCTCCGTCACCGCTTCGTGGGGATCTTCTCCGCGGAAAGAGGGAAGTTCCATCTTATAATCTGTGCCGCAGGAGAGGATCACTGTCGCGGCGTCGGCGCCGGAAACCGAAACAGAAGTTCCGTCTGTGTACAGTTCTCCGCCTTCGGGATGAACTTTGAGGACGGCTTCTGTTTTCAGGCTGTTTCCGGGAAGGATATTTCTCAGTGTGATCGAGCCGTTCTCTCTGGCGCTTAAATCCGGAGTTCCGCTCATGCAGCTTTCCAGTTCCGCCCGGAAGCTGATTTTTCCTTTCCTGTCGGCGGTCAGCCGGACAACCAGAACATTGGCCGGGTGGCTGGTAAAATACTCCCGCCGGTAATGCACTCCCTCAAAGTCGTAGGAGACAGAGGCGACTGCAGTGCGCAGATCCAGAGCCCTCTCGTAGTTTTCGACTCTGTTTTCGTCAACAGTCCCGTCGCAAAGATACAGATTGAGATAATCTTCCGGAGCGTCAAAACCTTTCAGGCTTCCCATCAGCCTGTTGAGCCAGTCCATAGCTTCGCCGCGGGTGTCCGTGCCGCAGGCCTGGTAGGAATCCTCCGCGAAACCGAAGACATACTGTGATTTGTCGTCAAGTTTTTCCCGGATTGCGTTAAGGTCGCCGCGGATCTTGTCCAGCGCCGATTCCGTGTCCACAGGGTTTTCTATCCCGTAGTTATATTCCAGGCCCTCCCCGGGACCGCCGTTCCAGACTGTTTTTTCGTTAATGTGTACTTTGTCTTTTCCGGTTCCGCCGAAAACCAGACACCCCATGTATCCGTTTCCGATGGCCAGGGCTTCTGTCTGCCAGTCTTCCGCCGGCCGGGTGTACCAGATTTTTAAAAGATTATCGTTTGTTTTGTTCGTCATGCCTTATCCTCCGGATGATATTTCTGTGTGATCTGTATCAGACAGGAGGCGCCGCTTTTTTCGCCGCGTCTATGCCATCCATCTTAGCATATTTGACGCAAGGTTCCTACCAGTTTTTTTATGAAATGAAAAAAGATTTTTGCCTTTGCGTGGGAAACGTGAAATCAGGCGCTTTTTTGGATAAAAAGTCGAAAAACAGTTGCTGAACAGACGGGATTTCGGCTATAATGACCATAGAAGTACAGCGGGCGGACTTCCGTTCCGTATTCAGTAAATGACGTTAATTATAATTTTAAAGAAAAGGAGAAAAAGCGATGGATAACAACAAACGTCCGGAAGACATGGAACGCATCACTACAGCGGAACTGGCAGAAGCTTTTATTGCGGAACAGGTAAAAGAGATCCGGGAGCAGGTGGGAGACAAAAAGGTTCTTCTCGCTCTTTCCGGGGGCGTGGATTCTTCTGTCGTAGCCGCGTTGCTGATCAAAGCCGTTGGCAAACAGCTTGTATGTGTTCATGTAAACCATGGCCTTCTCCGCAAAGGCGAGCCGGAGCAGGTGGTAGAGGTATTCCGCAATCAGATGGACGCTAATCTTGTCTATGTAGACGCGATCGACCGTTTCCTGGACAAGCTGGAAGGCGTGGAGGAGCCGGAGAAGAAACGTAAGATCATCGGCGCCGAATTTATCCGTGTGTTTGAGGAAGAGGCAAGGAAACTGGAAGGAATTGAATTCCTGGCGCAGGGAACGATCTATCCTGACATTCTGGAGAGCGACGGCGTGAAGGCGCACCACAATGTGGGCGGCCTTCCGGAAGACCTTAAGTTCAGTCTCGTGGAGCCGCTGAGACTGCTGTTCAAAGACGAGGTCCGTGTCGTGGGTACGGCGCTTGGCCTGCCGGACAGCATGGTTTACCGTCAGCCTTTCCCGGGTCCCGGACTGGGCGTAAGATGTCTGGGCGCCATTACCAGGGACCGTCTGGAGGCAGTGCGCGAATCTGACGCCATTCTCCGGGAAGAGTTCGCGAAGAACGGGCTGGAAGGAAAGGTATGGCAGTATTTCACAGTGATTCCTGATTTCAAGTCTGTGGGAGTGAAGGACGGGAAGCGATCTTTTGAATGGCCGGTGATCCTCCGTGCGGTAAATACGAGAGACGCCATGACGGC
>DWXL01000001.1 GCA_019119235.1 Candidatus Blautia excrementigallinarum
GGCTCCGAACAGGATCAGAAGGACTGCAAGGACGGTGCGGTGTTTTTTGAACGCGCTGTCCGTGCTGCCGATGAACTGATCCAGATGGAGGATATAGGAATCCTCCACGGAATAGAAGTCCTCCTCAGAGAGAGACTTCAGATTGTGCACATTGAAGAAACTGTAGAACCAGAGAATGGGAAGGAACAGCATGATCCACCCCATGTTTATGACAGACGTCAGGGCAAAGGTTCCCCAGAAGAGCAGCATGATGCTGATGCCCTGTTTCCGGAATCCCATATACATTTCTCCGGCGCCGGGGATCAGCGACGCGATAAATACTAAAAAACCATGTTTCTGTTTTGTCATTTCGATTCTCCTCCTCTTAATATGTTATTGGGGAAGTCCCCCAGATAGTCTGCAATTTTATCTGAACCCTGTGAAATACCGTTTCCCAGAGCCCGGGAAAACTTTTCCAGTCCGGCCGGCCGGTCCGGCGTATGCTGCTCCACGGCGGATTCAGCCGCCTGTCGTGGAGGAGCGCTGTGTATGGATGAAAAATCCGCCTGGTATACGCAGAAGAGCAGCATAAGGGCGATAACCACGCCTGCGGCAGTCTGCAGCCGGTAATAAAAAAGTCTGGATCTCCGGGAAGCGTCGGAAAGCATTTTTGCCGCCTGTACTTCCGGTGAAGCGGCCCTTCCAAGAACCTCGTCACTGAGCCAGGAAGGGGCGCGGGTTTCCAATCCAGCGCTTTCCTCAAGGATCATCTGTTCCAGGCAGTAATCACAGTGATCCAGATGTTCCAGAAAGCGGATCATATCTCCGGTATCGATGCCGGTTCCCTGATGGAATTTTTCTATATTATTTTTCTGAATATGGTCCATGCCGCCCTCTCCTTTCTCTTGGATTTTCTGAAGTTACCAGAAGTTTTTTCAGCATCGCCTTTGCACGGTAAAGCTGTGTCTGGACTGTTTTGGGATTTTTTCCTGTTTTTTGCGCGATCTCTGCGGCGGTCAGCTGCATACAGAAATGGTCCGTGGCCACTTCTCTATAAGGACTTTTCAGCCGTTGGCAGAGAGCGTACACCTGCCGGTCCGACTCCTGTTTCAGATAAACGGCTTCCGGCGGGGAGGAACGATCCGGCAATCCGGTAAAATAAGCTTCCTCCGTAGGGATACAGCGCCGCCCTGCAGCCTTAAGGTGATCAAGACATTTTCGAACCGCGATCTTACACAGCCAGGCTTTCTCATGAGCGCCGTCGAAACGGGACAGGTTTTTGTAGGCGGAAAGAAAAACCTCCTGGGTCAGATCCTCAGCGTCGAAAGGGTTGCCGACAGATTTCAGGCAGATGGAATAGATCAGATTCTGATACTGTTCCAGCAGATATTTCAGATATTCTTCCTGTGAAATACGATCAGCCCCCTTTCCTGTTTCTGTCCCGTCTGTATATTATAACGCTCCGGGATGCGAAAACACTTCAGGAACAGAAAAATTAAGAAAAATTTTGTAAAACAAAAGGTGCAAAGGCTATGAAAGAAACCGGATGATGTTATTGTAACGAAAACAGGGCAGAGTTTTGATGCAGGATGTTAATTGTCAAGTTTTTTTTGGTGTGCTATAATTTTCACCAGATAATGAAACCGAGATAATTTCAGTGCAGCTTTCTGATTTAACGGAAAAGCTGTTTATAAATGCAACAGAGGAAACAAGAAATATGGCAAGTATCAGAGATGTGGCGCAGCGGGCCGGCGTAGGCGTAGGCACTGTGTCAAGGGTTTTAAATGGCAACGGTTATGTGGCCGAGGATACAAGGAAAAAGATCGAGATGGCGATCAGCGAACTGGAGTATACCCCCAACGAGCTGGCAAGGAATCTGTTCCGGAATAAGACAGGGATCATCGGCGTGCTGGTGCCTGACCTGGATCATCCGTTTTTCTCGGCGTTTGCCCGGGAGACAGAGATCGCGCTTTATAATAACGGATATAAGGCAATGATCTGCAATACCATCGGAAGCAGCAACAGGGAAATGGATTATCTGTACATGCTGGACCGGAATATGGTGGACGGCATTATCACAGGATCTCATACCCTTCATGTGGACGAATATCTGAAGAGAAAGGGAAAGATCGTTTCTCTGGATCAGGAATTCGGACCGGAGATCCCTATGGTGGGTTCGGATCATATTTCCGGAGGAAAGCTGGCGGCGGAGATCATGCTGAAGAACAAGTGCCGTAAGGTACTGCATATCACGGGAGTGGCTCCCAATGTCGCGGCGAATAACCGCCACGCCGTTTTTGAGGCGGAGGTCAGCAGCCATGGAGTGGATGTGGTGGATATGATGATGGAATGGAACATGTTTGACCATCAGTCCTACTGGGACGCGGCGGCAGAAGCCATTCGCAAATGCGACGGTATCGACGGCGTGTTTGCCGCGGATCAGCCGGCGCTGTGTTATATGCATCTCGCCATGGAAGCGGGACGGAGAGTGCCTGAGGATCTGAAAGTGGTGACTTATGACGGTATGGATATCACAAGGCTTTGTTATCCCCGGGTGACCAGCATCTGTCAGGATGTCCGTTTTCTCGCGGAAACCTGCAGTAAGACCATGATCAAGTTGATAGAGGGAAAGGAACCCGTTCCACAAAATCAGATACTTTCTGTGAAATTACAGCAGGGCGGAACTACATATCCGGTGGATCTGGACGGAAAATAAGAAAGAAAACATATGGAACAGCTCTTATGTGTCAGGCATCAGAGCTGTTCTTTTTTTGCCAGGAGTGTTATTAAAATGACAATCGAAAAATGTGCAACATATACAAAAAAAAGAATGTATAATTGTAAAAATGTACAGAATCATGATGAACGGGGCATATTTTGCCCAAATTCTATTGACAAAGGGAGAAGATAGAATTATTATATAACCACAATATGAAACGGGTTCCACATGATAGGCCGGTGAGATCAGACTGAAAGAAAAAACAGGTCTTTTTTTTAAAACCGGTGTGGAACGGGTTCTATATATTTCCCGGCGCGCGAGGGAAATATCCAAAGTAAAGGAGGAAGAAAACATGAAAAAAGCAATCAGCATGGCAATGGCGCTGACAGTTGCCCTTACGACAGCGGCAACCACAGTTCCGGTAATGGCAGACGATCCTGTTGAGCTGACTATCTGGAGTCCTACAGATACCGCAGCCATCGAAGCATGGTGGGAAGAGAAGATCGCTGAGTGGAATGAGGCGAATCCGGATATCCAGGTGAGCCGTGAGGCCATTGACCGTTCCGATTCCTATGCATATGACAATAAGATCGCTACAGCAGTTACATCCAACGATCTTCCGGACATCTTCTATGTAGACGGACCGCAGGTTTCCTACTATGCGGCGAACGGAATCACGGTTCCCCTTGATGATTATTTCACAGAAGAGGACCTTTCTGATTTTGTAGATTCTGCAGTTGCGCAGAATACATATGACGGTTCCCTGTACGCGATCGGCGCGACAGAGTCTTCCGTAGCTTTCTACTACAATAAAGATTATCTCACCGAGTGCGGCGTAGATGTGGCTGATCTGGATTCCCGTACAGTGGACAATCCCATTACCTGGTCCGAGTTCGCTGAGATCGCAGAGAAATGTACCACAGACGATTATGTAGGCGCTCATATCATTATGGACCACGGCGAAGGTCTTCCCTATGCGCTGGAGCCCATGTATCTTTCCGCAGGCGTTGACTATGTCAGCGAAGACGGTACAACTGCAGACGGATATGTAAACAGCGAGGAAGCTGTTACCACAACTGCATATCTTGCAGACATGATCGCAAAAGGATGGGCAAACGTTGAGCCTATCACAGACGAGTTCCTGAACGGCGCATGCGCTACCATGCTGGGCGGTTCCTGGGAGATCGCGACGCTGACAGAAAACGCTGACTTCGAGTGGGGCGTAACCTACTATCCGGTAAACGACGATACAAAAGAAGCAGTTTCTCCCTGCGGCGACTGGGCGGCGGCGATCAGCAAGAACTGCGAGAACGTAGACGCTGCGGGCCAGTTCCTTCAGTGGCTTATGAACACAGAGAACGTTGCCACCTACGCGGCAGCGATCGCAAAACCGGCAACACGTATCTCCGCTTATGACGAGGAAGTTATGGCAGATTATCAGGAAGGCAACCTCGCTCTGATCAAGGAGCAGTTGGAGAACACAGCAGTTCCCCGCCCCAGAACACCTTCCTACGCAGTATTCTCCTCTGCATACGCAGAAGCAATGACCAACATCTTCTCTGACGCAGCCAGCACAGGAGAGGTGGACAACGACTATATCCAGTCCGAACTTGACGTAGTATCTGATACATTTACAGACGATTACGAGACCTACTACGCCGAATAAAACGGAGAGGTCGTAAGATCAGGCCGGACCGCCGGGCGGTGCGGCCTGTCTTTATCAGAAGGGAAAAACTTCCGTCTCTTCGGACGGCAAGTACAAGACCCGCAGAAAAGGGGGAAAGGTTATGGCTAAGACAAAAAAGCTTACAGGCCGGAAGCGTGACGAGCGGATCGCGGCGTACATATTTGTAACACCTGCAGTCGTTCTTCTGATCGCCTTCCTGGTCGTACCTATGATCTATACGGCTTACTTTTCGGTATTCCGGTATCAGATCATGCGTCCTGACGCCATGAAATTTATCGGTATAGAGAACTATATCGAACTGTTCCAGGACAAAGATTTCTGGCAGGCATTAAAAAATACAGTATATTTCACTATTATTGTCGTTCCCTTCCAGTGTGCCCTGGCCCTCGGCCTGGCGCTCCTGGTATCCAAGAAGTTCCGCGGCGTAGCGATTTTCAGAACCATGTACTTCAGCCCGCAGCTTACTTCCATGGTAGTTATCTCAGTTCTGTGGTCCGTTCTTTACAACGCGAACCCCAACACAGGTCTGTTTAACTCCATTCTGACTTCTCTGGGACTTGATCCCATCAGCTTCCTGAATGACGAGAATACGGCCATGAACTCCATTATATTCATGTCCGCATGGCAGGGCGCAGGTTATCAGATGATGATCTTCCTGGCCGGTCTGCAGGGAATCCCAAGGGATCAGTACGAGGCGGCTTCTGTGGACGGCGCTACGAAATTCAAACAGTTCCTTTACATTACCCTCCCCGGTTTGAAAGGAACGATCAAGTATGTTATCATGATCACCATGATCCAGGCGATGAAGCTCTTCACCCAGCCTTACATCATGACACAGGGCGGACCGAAAAACTCCACCAAGACTCTGGTATATTACATTTATTCCGAGGGCTTCCAGAGAGGCAATTTCGGATACGCCTGCTCCATTGCGGCGGTATTCTTTGTCATAGTCGTATGTATGTCCATGGCAATGAAGAAAGTCACGACGTCTACGGAATAAGGGAGGTGGAGAGATTATGACGAAATCAATGCAGTTTTCAGCCAAATTCGGCAAATTCATGTTTTATTTCGGGAATATCATCATCGGAATCATCTTTGTTTCTCCGCTGATCTGGATGATCTCCGCTTCTTTCAAACCGGAGGCAGAGATTTTTGCCAACATGGATTCCCTTACAACCTTCCTGCCGGTGCAGGCGTCTCTGAACAACTATGCTGAGGTGTTCTCCAGACTGAACCTGCCCCAGGTATTTAAAAACACACTCCTGTATATTGCCCTGATCCTTATTTTTGACCTTCTGGTCAACTCCATGTGCGGTTACGCGCTGGCGAAATTCGAGTTCAGAGGCAAGGGTGCGATCCTGAACCTGGTTGTCGCTCTGATGGTACTTCCCATGGAAGCGATCATGCTGCCGCTGTACATCGAGATGTCTCAGCTTGGCTGGGTCAACACACTGGCGGCTCTGGTTGTGCCCTTTATCGCAAAGTGCTTCTCCATCTATATGTTCCGGCAGTTCTTCTATGATATCCCGGACGATCTGATCGAGGCGGCGGCTATCGATGGGTGCAGCCCCATGGGTACCTTTTTCAAGATCGTGGTCCCCATTTCCAAGACCGTATACGCTACGGTATTTATCCTTGACTTTGTGGCACACTGGAATGACTTCATGTGGCCGTTCCTGGTTATGACAGGAGAGGACAAGAGAACCATCCAGCTGGCGGTCCAGTCCTTCTTCGGCACACAGCCGGTTCATTACAGCGCCATTATGGCGGCCCTGGTTGTTTCTGCGATCCCGATGATCATCATGTTCATCTTCATGCAGAAATATTATGTGGAAGGTATTGCTTCTTCCGGAATTAAAGGCTGATACAGAAAGGCAGAATTATTATATGATCAGTAAACTTTTACAGCAGGCTAGAGACTATGAAAAAGAGCATATGAAAGAGGTTGCTCCGGCAGAACGCCCCTGTTACCATGTGACAGGGGCCAGAGGATGGATCAACGATCCCAACGGATTTTCCTTCTATAAGGGAGAATACCATCTGTTTTACCAGTATTATCCCTATGAGAACGAGTGGGGTCCCATGCACTGGGGACATTCTGTCAGCAAAGACCTGATCACGTGGGAATACCGGCCCGCGGTCATGGCTCCGGATCAGCCATACGATAATTTCGGCTGCTTTTCCGGAAGCGCTCTGGAACTGGATGACGGCCGCCATCTGATCATGTATACGGGCGTGGAAAAAGTACCCTACGCGGACGGCAGCATAAAACAGTACCAGGCTCAGTGCATGGCCGTGGGAGACGGCCGGGATTATGTGAAATATGAGGGAAATCCCGTTATCACGGTAAAAGATATCCCTGTGAGCGGAAGCTCGGAGGATTTCCGGGATCCGAAGATCTGGCAGGAGGACGACGGAAAGTTCTACGCTGTGGCGGCAGGCGCCGCCGGGGACGGAACCAGCAATATCCTTCTGTTCGGAAGCGAGGACGCTTTCCACTGGGAATTCCTGAATGTTCTGGATTCCAGCAGCAAAAAGCTGGGAGGAATGTGGGAATGTCCGGATTTCTTTGAACTGGACGGAAAGCATATGCTGATGGTAAGCCCCATGGCGATGATGCCGGAAGGCCTGAAATATCATGTGGGACACGGTACGCTCTGTATTTCCGGAACGTATGATAAAGCAGCGCATACATTCCACAGAGAATCCGTACAGCCCATTGACAGCGGGATTGACTTTTACGCTCCCCAGACCATGCTCACGCCGGACGGCAGAAGAGTGATGGTGGCCTGGATGCAGGCATGGAGCAATACGAAATTCGTGCCTCACGGAGTGAAATATTTTGGACAGCTTACGGTTCCCAGAGAGCTGAGTTTCCGGGACGGACAGCTGATCCAGCAGCCGGTGCGCGAGCTTGACGCATACAGGACAGATCCGGTGCGCTACGACAGAGTGGAGATCACAGACGAGACTTCTCTGGAAGGCGTAAACGGAAGAGTTCTGGATATGACGGTAAACCTGCAGGCGGACGGAAACTACGAGGAGTTTATTATGAAAGTTGCCTGCGGAGATGAATACTACACCTCCGTCGCCTATGATCCGAAGAAAGAAGTGCTCTGTATAGACAGAAGCCACAGCGGATACCTGTTTGACATCCTTCACAGAAGAGAGATCCAGGTGCCTCCCTTGAATGGAGCGGTCACTTTAAGATGCGTGATGGACCGCTTCAGTCTGGAGATCTTTATCAATGACGGAAGCCAGACGGCGACGGTAACATATTTTACGCCCCTGGAAGCGGAAGGGATCACCTTCGCGGCCAAGGGGAAAGCAACCATAGGTATTGAGAAATA
>DWXL01000073.1 GCA_019119235.1 Candidatus Blautia excrementigallinarum
GTACAGGTTAAGAGACTTCACGAGTACAAACGCCAGCTTCTGAATATCCTGCATGTGATCTATCTGTACGATAAGCTGAAGAGAAATCCGGGCATGGAGTTCTATCCCAGAACCTTTATCTTCGGAGCGAAGGCTTCCGCAGGATACGCCCGCGCGAAGAAGATCATCAAACTGATCAACTCCGTGGCCGATGTGGTAAATAACGACAGATCCATCGACAACAAGCTGAAAGTAGTCTTCATCGAGAATTACCGTGTATCCAACGCGGAAATGATCTTTGCGGCGGCAGACGTTTCCGAGCAGATCTCTACTGCAAGTAAAGAGGCGTCCGGTACAGGTAACATGAAGTTCATGCTCAACGGAGCGCCCACACTGGGAACCATGGACGGCGCGAACGTGGAGATCGTCGAGGAAGTAGGCGAGGAGAACGCCTTCATCTTCGGTCTCAGCGCTGATGAAGTTATCAACTACGAGAATAACGGCGGCTATGATCCTCATGTGATCTACAACACAGACGGCGAGATCCGTCAGGTTCTCATGGAGCTGATCAACGGAACATTCTCCAGCGATACAGAGCTGTTCCGCGATCTGTATGATTCCCTTCTTTACACCAAGGGATTCGACAAAGCGGACCAGTACTTCTCCCTGGCTGATTTCCGTTCCTACGCGGCGGCTCAGGAGCGCGTGGAAGCCGCATACAGAGACGAGAAGCGCTGGGCGAGAATGGCTATGATGAACGTTGCATGCTGCGGCAAGTTCTCTTCCGACAGAACGATCGAGGAGTATGTAAAAGATATCTGGCATCTTGACAAGGTTTATGTAAAAAAATAAAGTGATATAACAAAAATACGCCCCACCGGTTTCAGCCGGGCGGGGCGTGTTTTTTTACAGCAGAGCCTTATTTTTTTCTATTGTTTCGCGGATGATATTCTGCGTATAAACGCCAAGCTTACGCTGGTCGGCTTTATCCAGATCCTTCACGTAAATGGGCTTACAGTATTCGATCACTACATGACAGGGTTTCACCCGGGGGAAATGCGCCTCGAAGATCTCAGCCGTATTGTTCATGGCAATGGGAACGATGGGACAGCCTGACTTGGTAGCGATCTTGAAGCTTCCTTCATGGAAGGGAAGAAGCTCCGTTTCGTCGTCGCTCTTGTTCCGTGTTCCCTCCGGAAAGATACAGATGGAAATTCCGGATTTCATTTTGTCAATGGCGGTGAGGATCGTCTTCAGCCCCTGTTTGATATCCTCCCGGTCCAGGAACAGACAGTGGAGATACCGCATCCAGTTGGAAAGCAGGGGATATTTCGCCATTTCCTTTTTGGCCACATAGCCGGTGCGGCGCGGGCAGCGCACATAGGTGAGAAGAATGTCAAAATAGCTCCGGTGGTTGCCGATGTACAGGACCGGGGTATCGGCGGGGACGTTTTCTTCGCCGATCACAGTCACCTTCGTACCTGCGATCCGCAGGATGAATCGGAAGACGCTCTGGATAATCCGCAGAGAGCTGACGTCCTTCGTCATGGGAGAAAACTTTCCGATGATCCATTCCACCAGCAGAATGGGGATAGAAAGAATCAGGTATCCCACCACGGTGATCACAATAAGTATAAAACGTATCATTTCTGTTACCTCTTTATAAATTTTGTCTCAAAGACTGCGCGGTTCCGTCCAGAAAACGCGTTATAAGATGATTATACTCATTTTGGAAAATACTTGCAATAAATCTTTTTTCTCCTTCATAGAATACATATTGAGAAACTGACCGGAGGCGGCGTTATGAAAAAAGCAGGCTCCCTTATCTGTATCGTGACGCTTCTCACGGCGCTTGGCGGATGCCGCATGATACGGATCGAAGAGGCGGAAAGGACCCCTCTGGAATATACGGTGGTATCGGAGGATGAGCTTCCCGGGGAGGCGGCGGCTCTGATCGGGGAAAAGAAGGAAAAGGAATTTCAGATGACGTATCAGAGCGGGGACGATATGTATCTGATCAAAGGTTATGGCCGGCAGATGAGCGGAGGCTACAGCGTCCAGGTGACGGACCTGTCCGTGTCTTCCACGGCGGTCTTTTTTGAGACCAGACTGATCGGCCCCTCGGAAGACAGCATGACCGGCGAACCTTCCTACCCGTATATCGCAGTAAAAACACAGTACCGGGAGGAGCCGGTACAGTTTCAGTAATGACAGGAGGATTTCAGCGTGGAATTAAAAAAAGAAGATATTCAGATACTTCGGGTAAAAAGCAGGGCGGCCAGCCAGGTGACTTTTGACATGGACTATAATGTGCCGGATGTGAAGCCGGATATCGGCAGGATGATCCAGCACAAAGGCGAAGTCTCCATGGAGGAGGTACGGCTGAACGAAGGCAGGGGATTTCTAAAGGGAAGCCTCAACGTGGATCTTCTGTATGTTGGAGAAGAGGAGGGGCATGTATGCAGTCTCAGCGCCAGGCTCCCCATAGAAGAGATCCTGAATCTGGAGGGTATTGAGAACGGTGACAAAATGTGCCTGAAATGGGATATCGAGGATCTCAGCCTTCACCTGATCCATTCCCGCAAGCTGAACATCAAGGCGGTGGTGACATTTTATGCGACAGTGGACGAACTGGCGGGCGTGCGTCTTCCCGC
>DWXL01000074.1 GCA_019119235.1 Candidatus Blautia excrementigallinarum
GAGGACTGCCGTAGTCTTTATACGAATCTTCTGCGCGCAGGATACAAGTTTAACGAATCAGTTAATGATTTTTGCGCACGGATGAAAATTCACTATAAAGAAATCGATCCTCAACAAAAGCTCTCTCACCAACGAGAGCAATATGAAGAAATTGTGGAAAAGACAACGGAGAATAGAATTTACACGATAGATATTGATCCGTTGCCAGGATATCCATATTCTTCCGGAGAATTAGATGCGTAATACCTCACAATATGATAGAATAAGAACAGGTGAGGTGACGGATGTTGCCGAGATGGAAAAAAAATTACGATATAGGAAAATCGAAATGGCTCATCCGTACAAAATATACTACAATGCTAAAAGAGAGGCATGGATTACCCCGCACCCATTGGATTACAAAAAAAGGATTCAGCGTAAAACAAAAGAGGCATTACTTGAAGCTCTTGAACCTCTGGTTCTTGACAAACCCGGCAGGAAGTTAACTATGTCTGATATTTATCCTGACTGGTTGGAGTACAAAATTCAAATTACAGACAGCCCAAATACTATTGATAAGCATGAGCAGCACTGGCACAAGTATTTTGAAGGAACTCCACTATTTTTAAAGCCCATTGGAGACATTACAGTAGAGGACCTCATGATCTGGGGCAATAGTCTGGTAAAAAAACATGATTTAACTTCCAATAAGTGGCAAACAATTAAGACTATCCCCAAAGGAATTTTCCAGTATGCGTACATGAAGCAATATATCAGTGATAATATTTTTGACAATTTACGCATAACGGTAAAATTCAGGCAACCAAAAAAGAAAATAAGTAATAGCCAGATTTTTACCAATGACGAATATGAGGCTATCATTAATGATTTATGGACCTCTTTTGAAAAAAAGAAGTCAAAAAACTATCTGGCTGTCTTACTTAATTTTATGCTTGGTCTCCGTGTCGGAGAATTAACCGCTTTGCAGTGGTCGGATATCTGTGGCGATTACATTTACGTACATCAGGAAATCACCCTACTCCAAAATACAGAGCTGTTAAATAAGCCTAATTTTCTTCATCAGTTTGAAAATGGATCCATAAAAACTCTACCTAACCAAGAAAATCAAAAGTATCAGTATGTTTTGGTAAACCACACCAAAACTCATGCTGAACGATATGTTCCATTGGTTCCAGAAGCGCAGAAAATTATAGAAACTCTTCGTGCGCTTAGCCCCGACCATCGCCCAAATGATTTCCTTTTTGAGCAGAATGGTAAAAACTTAACCATTCGAGGTGTGAACAGTGTTCTTGAATATGCATGCAAACACATAGGCATTGAACCAAAAAGAAGTCATGCTGTCCGCAGAACTGTTGCCAGCCGCCTGAGTGCAGTACAATATTCACCAGATGGAATCAGAGATATCTTAGGGCACCAGGATCTTGCCACTACTATGAAATATCTTTATGATCCGCAAACATCAGCGGAACAACTTGAAAAAATGCAAAGAGCTCTTCACGTTTAAACGGTTGTCACAACAAAGTCACAACTTTTTCTCTTTATTACTCGGGTAAAAAAAATCCGGGAGCCCTTATTTTTTAAGGGTTCCCAGACTTAAATGAAGCGTGCGTTAGAGGATTCGAACCCCCGACCTTTTGGTCCGTAGCCAAACGCTCTATCCAGCTGAGCTAAACGCACATCCTTTGCGATTACCTTCGCAACAAATAGTATTCTACTTCATAATCATATTTTTGTCAACAGCTTTTTTGTTTTTTCTTAACAAAAATTCAGACAGACCGGCGCTGTCTTACGATCCTGAAGCCCCGCGCCGTCCTGCCTGTGTGTTATTCTTTTTTCAGTCTGTATCTCAGCTTTCCGCTATGTCCGTACTGTCGGCTGCATCCGATGTGCCTGAGGTATCTTCCGCTGTATCCGCAGCCACATCCTCTATCGTTTCCAGACTGTCTTCAGAGGACTTGATCAGAACAGTCACCGTATCTGCGTTGCCCTCATTATCCAGAGTTATTTTTACGATATCTCCAACCTTGATATCGTCAAAGGAAACTGCATCTGTCATCGAAGGATCCACGGTATCCACTTCCACTTCTGTCACAGCAGAGGACGCGGTACTGTCCGCTGTATCGGCCGTACTGTCTGAAGAAGCGTCCACATCTGCGGAAGCATCTGTTCCACTCTCACCGTCTGTGCTCTCCGTATCAGCGGCCGACTCGTCGCTGCCGGTATCTGCCGATGCTCTTTCTTCCGTATCCGTCGTGTCTTCCTCTGCCGTGCCGCTGTTGTTTTCCGCCGTTACAGCCGAAGCGTCCTTTTCATATATTGTGGTGTCTGTGACTGTGATCGTCTGAAAATCCTCTCCGATCTCCAGCACTGCCTTCTGATCCCCGCCGCTAACGAATAACGCTCCGGTATCTGCCGCGTCCGACGTATCGGCGCTGTCCGATGTATCGTCTGTAGTCGTGCTGTCCGATGTATCATCTGCAGTAGTGCTGTCTGTTGTATCCTCTGTGGAGCTACTGTCAGACTCTGCGGTATCGCTTTCTGTCTCTGTACTGCCGCCATTGGAATCCTCGGTCACTGCCGCATCTTCTTTCAGTGTTCCAATATTCACCGTAATACTGCTGCCGTCCACAGCTGTAACTTCCCCGTAGATTTCATCTTCTTCCGTTGCCGCATCAGCTGTTCCCGTTGTTTCTGCCGTGTCATTTGACGCGTCCGTATCTGATGATGTACTGTCCGATGCTGTATCCGTCGTTTCTGTGGCGGCGTCGTCCGCCGCGCAGACAAGATTAACGGATGTAAGTGCCAGGGTAAGCCCCAGGATCATAGCTGCGTATCTGCGTTTCATAAAATCAAGTCCTTTCTGTCGCTGGTTCCACCGGCCCCCGGTTCTGTTTCCCGATGTATGGTTATCGTTTACATCCCCTAAGATACACAGAAGATGTGACGGCTTCGTGACAGGAATAAGGAAAAACTGTGAAACCATTATCAGAAAGATCTATAGCGCCAGTATACACTGACGCTATATGCAGGCTCCCGGATCAGGCATCCAGGAGAAACGCTTTATAAGCCTTTTTCGCCTCATAAATATCCGCCTTGCTGGTTACTTCCCAGGGAGAGTGCATACTGAGGACAGCCACGCCGCTGTCAATAACTTCCATTCCGTAAAGAGCGGCAATATAGGCGATGGTTCCGCCTCCGCCCACGTCGACTTTGCCCAGTTCCGCAGTCTGAAAAGCTACATTGTGATCGTCAAAGACTTTTCGTACTCTTGCCACATATTCCGCGTTGGCGTCATTGGAGCCTGATTTGCCTCTGGATCCGGTATACTTGTTCAGAACGATTCCTCTTCCCAGATAAGCGCTGTTTTTCTTCTCAAAGCACTCTGCGTAAGCGGGATCATAGCCGGCGCTTACATCAGAAGAAAGCATGCAGGAACGGCTGAGCGCTCTGCGCAGAGCCAGATCGGAATAATCTCCCATTCCTTCCATAAGTTCCGCCACGGTGTTTTCAAAGAATCTGGACTGCATTCCCGTCGCGCCTACGCTGCCGATCTCCTCTTTGTCTGTAAGCAGACAGCAGGATGTTTTTACCGGATTTTCCATTTCCATCATTGCCAGGAAAGAAGTATAGGCGCAAACCCTGTCGTCCTGGCCGTAACCGGCCACCATGCTTCTGTCGAGACCGCAGTCTCTTGCTTTTCCCGCCGGAACAATCTCCAATTCCGCAGAGAGGAAATCCTCCTCTTCAATATCATACTTTTCTTTCAGGATGTTCAGCACATTGGCTTTAACCGCTTCTTTCTTCTTATCATCGTCCAGGTCTTTCAGCGGCCTGCTGCCGATAAGGATGTCCAGGTTCTCTCCCTCGATCACCTCTGCGGCCTTTTTCTGCATCTGTTTCCCTGCCAGATGGATCAGAAGATCGGTGATATATACCACCGGATCTGCTTCTTCTTCGCCTACCGCCACTTTTACAACAGTTCCATCCTTCTTCACTGCCACGCCGTGGATCGCAAGGGGCAGCGCCACCCACTGGTATTTCTTCACACCGCCGTAATAATGGGTATCCAGATACGCCAGATCTGTATCTTCGTAAAGAGGATTCTGCTTTACATCCAGACGGGGAGAGTCGATATGGGCTCCCAGAATGTTCATGCCGTTTTCCAGCGGTTCCTGTCCTATGTGGAAAAGCGCCATGATCTTTTTCATCCCTACCGCATATATTTTGTCTCCGGTTTTGATCTTTTCTCCGGAAGCTTTTTTCTGCTCCAGAGAAACATATCCCGCCGCTTCTGCCTGTCTTACCAGTTCTTCCACACACTCTCTTTCTGTTTTGCCCGCGTCGAGAAACAGACGGTAAGCCCTGGCGGTCTGCTCCAGCTCCTTTTCATCCTGCTCTGTGTAATCCAGCCATGCGTTTTTTCGTTCCATAATCTATTCCACCTTTCATCATATTTATCTCATTCTGCTCGGAATTTTATACTTAAGAAAAACTCTGTCCGTATCTCTTCTCCCATCTGGTATTATAGTGCAAACAGCCGGGAAAATCCACTGTAATTCCTTCCTGAGAAAAGATTGATATTTTCCGCCGGATATTCTAAAATCTGAATTATGGCGGCGTCCGGATAAAAAAATATATCTCCGGCGTCACCTGATCCATCACATCATCAAAGGAGGCAGTTTTCATGCAGAATTCATCGGATCTTCTGAATATGCTCCGCTCTATTCACCGCAAAAGCTACCCTGCGTACAAATCTCTGCGGGGCGCATACAGATTTGACCGTTATACTTTATCTATCGACCATGTACAGGGAGATCCCTTTGCGTCTCCCTCCCATATCAGCATACGCGTTCCCCTTAAAGACGCGGGTTTTCCGTCAGAATATCATAAAGACGCCGTCACCCGCAGGGCCCTCTGCGACTTCCTCACCAGGCAGTTCGCGCGGCAGATCAACCGTTTCACTTTCCAGGCGAAAGGTTCGGGCAAAAGCGGCCTGATCTCTGTCAGCCGCTGCGGCCAGGAGGTTCTCACCCGGACAGCCTGCGAGATCACGGACAAAGAGATCGTATCCCGTTTTTTTATCGGATTCCCGGCCAACGGGCGCACCATCAACGCGCCGGAACTGGAAAAGATCCTTTTTGAATTTCTTCCCGTCTGTGTGGAAAAATCTTTTTATTACAGAAATCTCAGCGCCTCCGCGCTGGAGCAGACCATTTTTCTTGCGGAAGACCAGTGGTATATCCGCAGCCGCCTGAAAAAACTTTCCCTTGCGGCGTTCGTGGCCGACGGATCGGTTCTTCCCAGAGAAAGCGGAATCTCTTCTCTTCCCATGAAGGATTCCGTGCCGTTCCGGTCGCCGGAATCTCTCAGGATCACTCTGGATCTTCCTCATAGAGGCAAAATCTCCGGCATGGGGATCCCCTGCGGTATCACCCTCATTGTGGGCGGCGGATACCACGGCAAATCCACCCTCCTGAACGCCCTGGAACTGGGAGTTTACGACCACATTGCCGGGGACGGAAGAGAGTATGTGATCACGGACAACTCCGCTTTGAAACTCCGTTCCGAGGACGGACGTTTTATTAAAGATGTGGATATTTCTCTTTTTATCAACGATCTTCCCAACAAAAAAGACACCCGCTGTTTTTCTACAGAGGATGCCAGCGGCAGCACTTCCCAGGCTGCCGGGATCGTGGAAGGGATCGAGGCCGGAAGCCGGGTCTTCCTTCTGGACGAAGACACTTCCGCCACCAATTTCATGGTCCGGGATTCTTTCATGCAGAAAGTGATCGCCCGGGAAAAGGAACCTATCACCCCGTTTCTGGGACGGGCCCGTGATCTGTATGAAAAAGCAGGTATCTCCACCATCCTGGTGGCCGGAAGCTCCGGCGCGTTCTTTCATATCGCGGATACCGTTATCCAGATGGACTGTTACCGCCCTGTGGATATCACGGAAAAAGTAAAAAAACTGTGTCAGGAGTATCCCTTAAATCCCTCCGGCGCTCCCGCCTTCGCCATGCCGGAAAGCCGCCGGATCATGACCAGGGCGGCCGCTCCGTCTCCCCGTCCCGGCAGACATTCCGGCCGGGACGAAAGACTGAAAGTAAAAGTACATGGAAAAGACGGTTTTCTTCTTGGTAAACAGGAGGTAGATCTCCGTTACCTGGAACAGATCACCGATACCGAACAGACCGCCGCCCTGGGACTTCTTCTGAAACATGCGGCGGAGCACCTGATCGACGGGAAACGCACCCTTCCGGAAATCGTACAGTATCTTCACAGGCAGCTGGACGCAAAAGGACTGGCCTTCTGTGCGGAGGGCTCCTATATTCCCTGCGGCTATGCCCTGCCCCGCGTCCAGGAAATTTATTCCTGCTTCAACCGTTACCGCAGGCAGTAAGATATCATCCGCCTGCGTCGTCGGAATCTCTGACGCAGACAGAAAAACGGCCGCTTACCCGGCGATCTTGCCAGGCGGGCGGCTGTTTTACGTTTCTTTTTATTTTTAGGGAAAGGAAAGAGTTCCGGCAACTCTCCCGGCAATGGATCGTTACCGGCGGTCTTAAAGGTGCTTTCCTTTAAGACAATTACATCATATACTATAAATGTGATGAGAATTTGTATAATTTCTAATATATTTATAAAATATATAAAATAATTGTTTATTTCCTCTTATCCAGTTTCCGGGAAACCATCATTCCGATACTCTGAAGGATCTGCACCAGTACAACCAGCACGACAACGGTCACGATCATGATCTCTGTTTCATAGCGGTAGTAACCGTACTGGATGGCGATGTCTCCCAGACCGCCGCCTCCCACAGTTCCCGCCATAGCGGAGTATCCCAGGATTGTTCCGATAGCAATGGTAACGCCTACCAGAAGAGACGTTCTGGCTTCCGCCAGCATCACTTTCCAGATGACAGTTCCCGTTCCAGCTCCCATACTCACTGCAGCCTCGATCACGCCCGGATCCACTTCCTTCAGAGAAGACTCTACCATTCTGGCGATAAAGGGCGCTGCCGCGATCACCAGCGGTACGATAGTAGCTGTAGAACCGTAGGTTTTTCCCACAATGGCTTTGGTAAAAGGCATTACCAGTATCAGAAGGATCAGGAAGGGAACGCTTCGCAGGATATTTACGATCACATCCAGCACTTTGTACACTGCGGCATTGGGACGGATCCCGTCTTTATCTGTCACAGTAAGGATAATCCCCATGGGAAGCCCCAGTACATAGCCGAACAGTGTCGACATCAGTGTCATATATAATGTATCTCTGGTGCCTTCCACCAGCATCATAATTGTATCAGTATCCAGCATCTGCACTCAGCACCTCCACTCCCATATGTATATTCTTAAGATAAACGATCATCTTCTCGGCGATATCCCTGTCCTCCGGAAGCTGGAGGATCATCTCGCCCTCCGCCTGTCCGTTGATATTCTTCGTATCCGCGTATAGGATATTTACGGGAGTCCGGTATTCCAGTACCAGATTGCCGATCACCGGCTCGAAAGAAGATTTGTTCTCAAAGGTTACACGGATCAGATGTTTTCCTTTCATTTCCTGGATCTGATTCCTTCCGCTGAAGATCAGCTTGCGGGCCGCCTCTGTTTTCGGGCTGCGGAAAAGCTCCTCCACTGTTCCCGTCTCCGCCAGAACGCCTTCGTCAAGAACCGCCACTTTGTTGCAGATTTCCTGAACCACGCTCATTTCATGAGTAATCACCACAATCGTGATACCGTATTTCTGGTTGATCTCCTTCAGAAGTCCAAGGATAGCCCGTGTCGTCTGAGGATCCAGCGCGCTGGTTGCCTCGTCGCAGAGCAGGATATCCGGATCAGAGGCAAGAACTCTTGCGATCGCCACTCTCTGCTTCTGACCTCCGGAAAGCTGCGCCGGATAAGACAGAGCTCTGTCCTCCAGTCCGACGATCTCCAGATATTCCATGGCTTTCTTCCGTGCTTCTTTTTTCCTGATCCCGGCTATTTCCATAGGGAAACAGATATTGTCCAGCGCGGTCCTCTGCATCAGAAGATTAAAGTGCTGGAAGATCATGCCGATCTTTCTCCGCTCTTTTCTCAGATCCTTCTCTGAAAGCTCTGTAAGATTCTTTCCGTGTACGCGCACCGTTCCGGAAGTAGGACGTTCCAAAAGGTTCAGGCACCGTACAAGAGTGCTTTTTCCCGCGCCGGACAGTCCGATGATACCGAAGATATCACCCTTTTCGATGGAGAAGCAGATATCTCTCGCAGCCTCCACCGTGCCGCCCTTCGCCTCAAAGCTTTTACAGAGATGTTCCACCTGTATAATAGGTTCCATGATTTACAAATCCTCCGTCTCTCACTGATTGATCGTTCCGTGTCCGGCAGTTATTCCGCTGCTTCTGTTTCTTCTGCGCTGTCCTCAAAAGGAATTACCGCGCCGTCGTAATTCTCAGTGATAAAATCTTTGATCTCATCGGATTTCAGGACGTCTACCAGCGCTTTGATCTTATCGCTGTCTTCGTTTCCTTCCTGTACCGCGATCACATTCACATATGTCTGAGCCGCTTCGGAATCGGATTTCTCATAGGCCACTGCGTCTTTGGATACGGAATAGCCCGCCTGAAGAGCGTAGTTTCCGTTTAATACCACAAAGGCAACCTCTTCCGCCACACGTGATACCTGAGCCGCTTCCAGTTCCTGGATCTCCACGTTGTTGGGATTCTCCTCGATATCTCTTGCTGTCGCCTCCAGGCCCACGCCGTCTTTCAGCTTGATCACGCCGTTGTCCTGAAGAAGGAGAAGGGCTCTCGCCTCATTGGTGGTGTCATTGGGAACAGCGATCACGTCGCCCTCCTCCAGCTCGCTTAAATCTTCCTTGGTTCCCGGATAGATGCCGAAGGGTTCGTAATGGATGCCGCCTGCGTTTACAAGGCTGGTTCCATGTTCTTCGTTAAAATCATCCAGATAGGGGATGTGCTGGAAATAGTTGGCATCAAAGTCGCCGCTGTCCACTACCAGGTTTGGCTGTACATAATCTTCAAAAACGGTAACGTCCAGTTTCCATCCCTCTTCCTCAAGGAGGGGAGCCGCCTGCTCCAGGATCTCCGCATGGGGAGTTGCAGACGCTGCGACAGTGATTGTCTTGTCGTCCTCCGCGTTTACGAGAACCGCGTTGCCCGCCAGTGTTCCCAGCGCAAGTACTGTTGCTAATGTTCCTGCCAGTAATTTTCTGTTTTTCATATTTCTTTCTCTCCTGTCTTATAATTTTTTCTTTTCCGTATTCAGTTTTCTTTCCTCTGAATCTTCCTTAATTTCCTCTAAACTGAAAAAACAGGAAGTCCAAAGGGATCTTCCTGCAGATGTAAGCCAATCCGATATCTGTTAAGATATGTTTTATTTACAATCCGGCACCGCCTGTGATTCTCACCTGGACGGCTGACGCTTCAGGAAGACTCTGATACATAAACGCACAGCAAAACATAGACATATACATGCACATGTCCATTCGCATTCCCTGATTCATCATACCGTACATGCTCTTCTGCTCTGCATTTACTGTAAACATCGCTCTTCCTCCTTTTCTTTCAGTCTATTTATGTGTTGAATGATAGCACGATATACCATCTCTGTCAACAGTTTTTTCATTGACACTATCCTCTGATAATGATACCATACGGATGTATTATGTCAGTCAGAACTGTTATCAATCCCGTACCGGAATCCATATAAAAAGATTCCGCATAAGGAGGACTTACTATGAATAAAAAAGCCATTATCGCCATGAGCGGCGGCGTAGACTCCAGTGTTGCGGCCTATCTGATGCTGAACCAGGGCTATGAATGCGCCGGCGCCACCATGCAGCTTTATGATAAGCCGCAGTGCAGCGCCGCAGGTTCCCGGGCCTGCTGTACCCCTTCCGATACAGAAGACGCCAGGCATGTGGCCGCACGTCTGGGGATGCTCTATTATGTATTTCCCATGCAGGAAGAATTCCGCAAAAATGTCATACAAAAATTCACGGATACCTACTTTGCCGGCGGCACCCCCAACCCCTGTATTGACTGCAACCGTTTTCTGAAATTCGACGCCTTTCTCCAAAAAGCGGAGGAACTGGGCGCTGAGTATATCGCCACCGGGCACTACGCCCGGATCGAACAGAATCCCGAAACCGGAAGGTATCTTCTGAAAAAAGGGCTGGATCCCTCCAAGGACCAGAGTTACGTCCTGTACTCTATGAACCAGAGACAGCTCGCTCATACGATCCTTCCTCTGGGCAGATACACGAAAGCCGATATCCGCCGCATCGCCCAGGAGCAGGGTTTCGTCAACGCGGAAAAACCGGAAAGTCAGGACATCTGCTTCGTTCCGGACGGCGATTACGCTTCTTTTATTGAAGAATATACAGGAAAACATTCACAGCCCGGAGACTTCGTGGACCGTGAGGGAAATGTTCTCGGCCGTCACAAAGGCCAGATCCACTACACTGTCGGCCAGCGCCGGGGACTGGGGATCTCCGCTCCCGAGTCACTCTATGTATGCGGAAAATCCCTGGAGGATAATACCGTGATCCTCGGCAGAAAGCAGGATCTGATGTCCGACCACTGTTTTGTCAGCGATATCAATCTGATCCCCTGGGATCATCTTCCCGGACCGACAGAATGCAAAGTAAAGGTGCGCTACCGTCAGCCGGAACAGCCGGCTGTTGTGGAACAGGTGGACGAGGATCTTCTGAAGATCACCTTCCGCGAGCCTCAGCGCGCAGTCACTCCGGGACAGGCCGCCGTACTCTACGACGGAGATACCGTACTCGGCGGAGGAACCATCCTTTCAGAAGAAACCATATCCGCATATTAAGGAGATAAAATCATGTCCGCCCCTCAGTTTATACCGATACTTGAAATGCTTATCCTCAATCTGATCACCTTTGACAGATGCTGCGAAAGAAAATATACCGCTGTCAGGACAGTTCTCATAAATACGCTCTTTACGGCGACTGTATGCGTACTGATCAAAATTGCGTCTCTCTTCCTGCCGATCCGGGGAGACGGCAATTTGCTCCTTGGCGGATTCATATATCTTCTTCCCCTGACATATCTGTACCGGGAAAATATTATTGCGTGTTTTATCGTTATGTGT
Organism: Candidatus Blautia excrementigallinarum; assembly: GCA_019119235.1. GTDB lineage: Bacteria > Bacillota > Clostridia > Lachnospirales > Lachnospiraceae > Blautia_A > Blautia_A excrementigallinarum. The sequence goes on from DWXL01000074.1 coordinate 11,124, forward strand.
ACAACCTGGGTATATACAACCGGTATACTCTCTCTGGCGATGCAGATCTCCGGACTTCTGTTTTATGAGAATATTTTTGCCGTTCTGGTCGTTGAAAATCTGTTGATACTGGCTACTGCCATTCCTTTTTACAGGCGGCTCGTTCCCAAATTCGTCTTTATTCTGAAAAACCAAAATAGATTAAAACAGATTCCCGGCAGATATCTGGCGCTCAACAACTGCCTTAGCTTTATCTCCCTGGCGCTGATCCATGCCGTATTTCTCAAAGATGATCCGTCACTTTTAAAAACGGCAGCTGTCGCCTTTCTTCTCGGCTATATATTTCTGTCGTATGATATTCTGTATATGATCGTTATGAACTCTTTCAAAATGAACCGGCTGGAGCATGAGGCAATGCACGATCCCCTGACAGGACTTGCAAACCGTTCACAGCTTTGGCAGGATCTGGATAATCTGATGCAAAATGAAAGAACCTTTTCTGTTCTCTTTATGGATCTGGACCGTTTCAAGCAGATCAACGATCGGTACGGACATATAACCGGAGATCAGTATCTGAAGCATTTTGCAGAAATTGTTTCAGATATGCTGGGTACAAAAGGAATCCTGTACCGTTTCGGAGGAGATGAATTTGTCGCAGTCTACTATGGGGTTGTACCGGAAGAAGTCATTCAGCAGCTTACAGAATGCCGGGAATGGGAAAATGGAGCTCCCTGTCCGTTCAATCAGGTAAGTACCGGCTTTCTCATTTGCCGGCCGCCTTTCCAGACGCCGGAGCAAATCCTCCATCAGGTAGACGAACTTATGTATCAAAATAAATTACAAAAAGGAAACGCCCAACTTCATTAATCCAGCAAGTAACATTACAAGAATCGGATTCCATTTTGCTTTTATAAGGAGTATCAGACAGATAAGAAAAATAAACGCCATACTCCAGTCTGTCTCTGCCAGGATAATCTTATCCGCATTCTTCCAGAATGCAGACGTCAGGATCGAGACTCCTGCAGCCGCGATCATTGCCACCACCGCGGGACGCAGGGAATCCAGCACACTCTGGAATGTCTTTACGTTCCGGTATTTCAGGTATATCTTCGCCAGCAGGGTTACGATCACGCAGGACGGAAGAATACAGCCTGCCGTCGCCACGGCGGCTCCTGCCAGCCCTGCTATTTTTATTCCTACAAAGGTCGCGGAATTAATGGCAATAGGTCCCGGCGTCATCTGGGAGATTGTGATCAGATCCGTAAATTCGCTCATACTGAGCCATCCGTGAGTATCTACGATCTGCTCCTGGATCAGCGGCATTGCCGCGTATCCCCCGCCGAAACTGAAAAGCCCGATCTGAAGGAAGCTGAGAAAAAGCTGTATATAGATCATTCCCTCTTCCTCCTCTCTCTGTATACTGTCCGGATAATCCCAAGCGCAATGCATATAAGAACAATATATACCACATTGACTTCAAAGAAACAGGACGCAACGAAAGAAACCAGCATGATCGCGATAGAAACCAGATTTTTTCCATGAATTACTCCGGCCGCCATCTCGTAAACCACAGAAGCGATCACTGCGCCCACTCCTGCCTGCATTCCCGTCAGTATCTCGCTCACCGCCAGATTACTGCGAAAGGCGTTGTAAAAGACTGAAATCAGAGAAATGATCGCAAAGGGCGGTATTATTGTCGCAAGAATAGCTGTCAGAGCGCCTGTCATCCCGGCCAGTTTATACCCCACTACAATAGCCCCGTTTACAGCGATGGCTCCGGGCGAGGACTGAGCAATCGCCACCAGATCCAGCATTTCATTCTCTTCGATCCAGTGATATTCATCCACAAACTTCTTCTTCATCAACGTTACGATCACGTAACCGCCGCCGAAAGTAAAAGCGCTGAGATACAGTGTGGATATGAAAATTTTAATCAGAACTTCTTTTTTACTTTGCATAGTTACCTCGATATGCTTCAGTAATTACGTGTCAGATTGCACGCATGTGTAATCATTATACCACGCGCGCAGAGAAGGAAGCGCCGCGACAGCGGCATTTACTTCGCAAGCCGTGGAGCAACGGTATAATCTCCGCGCAGCGGAGCAGCCCTCCGGGCTGGATTGCACGCATGTGCAATCATTATACCAGAAATCAATGCTGATTTCTGTCTGTTTCTGTAAAATTTCTGTTGCTATACAGAAATATCTCCGGATTCCACTGATTTTTGTATATTACGACAAACTCACACACCTTATATATTTACATTTTTCATTACTACCTTATACCTGCGCCGGATTATACGGTTATCATTTCTTTTCCTTTATTTGCACCGTATTTTTTCCATGATTGTACGGTTATCATTCCTTTTCTTTTATTTGCACCGTATTTTTTCCGTGATTGTACGGTTATCATTTCTTTTCTTTTATTTGCACCGTATTTTTTCCATGATTGTACGGTTATCATTTCTTTTCTTTTATTTGCACCGTATCTTTTCCGTGATTGTACGGTTATTATTCCTTTTCTTTTATTTGCACCGTATTTCGGCGCCGATTATACGGTTATTATTTACCTTTCTTCCCTTTACACCGTATTCCTCTCCGGTGTTCCTTCGAATATACAAAAAATAAGAGAAGCGTTGAAATCAACGATTCTCTTATCATTCATGAATGCCGCAGACCGGAATCGAACCGGTACGGGTATCACTACCCACGGGATTTTAAGTCATTTTGTGCCAACCGATTTTCCCAGAATGAATTGGTACTAAATGGAACTTAGAGTCCCGAAAAATGGGGATTTTTTACCGGCTCGAAACAGCCCAAATGATAAATTTCTTGCAAATTCAGTATAAATCAAGAATTTGACTTTGGCAAGGCTTTTTCGATGCAAAAGGGATGATGGAGGGATATTGGCAGGATATCCTCACACCCAGAATTAATAGAAAAAAGGTGACATTCAACCGAACGATTGGCTGGAGGCAGCATGAAGTGCTGCCTCTATTATATTTCAGAAAGAGAGGCTTACTTATGGAATACCCAGACAGACGGTAAGCGATATAAACAAAGGTTGTAAGCGCTTTATATTCACCCGGATAGCAAATCCGCAACTTTTGTGAGATACTTCAGATACTTGGAGTAATTCACTTCATATCTGGTTCTCAGAGTGTTACAAAAGCTGCACATCTTCTCTCTATATC
>DWXL01000075.1 GCA_019119235.1 Candidatus Blautia excrementigallinarum
GGACTGTGGAAACATTGATGGAGCGTCATCGGTCACAGCCCTATAATCCCAATATTGCTAATGGATTTTTCCGGGCTGGATATGTAGAAACATGGGGACGTGGGATAGAAAAAATATGTGAAGCCTGTAAAAAACACGGTGTTCCAATGCCGGAATATACGCTTCATTTAGAAGATATTATGGTGAAATTTACGCCTTTAGGACATCAGGACATTTTAAAAGATCAAAATGTCCTAATAAATGTCCTAATAAATGATCCATTAGAGAAAGAAGTATTATCAGCAATAGAAGAAAACTCTCATATAACACAGGCGCAGCTTTCCATAAAACTGAATCGCTCTGACAGACAAATAAGAAGAGTTTTAAAAGAACTGAAAGAAAAAGGGATTATCGAGCGTATCGGCAGCCGCAAATCAGGACAATGGATTGTAAAATAGGATTTTACTAAGAGAAAAGATATGAAGAAAAAACTTCCGCTTGAACAGGAAATCTATCTGCCGGAATATCTCAGCGGTACTGTTGCCAGATCTTTTTAAAAAGAAGTGGACCAGAGAATATTGTACTGGGATTTCAGCAAAGCTCTTGATGAAAAGATTAAGATGCAGATAGAATTACTTCTGAACGAGATTGTAAAATCAATAAAAAATCGAGAAGAGAGACGAAACAGGTACTTGCTTCCACTCAAGTGCCTGTTTTGCTAGTGCGCCTGGCGGCGCACGTTTCCTAAGGGTGCAAGTCCCAAATCCGCCTGGTAGCGGGAAGGATATAGCCGAAGGCAAGGGTGTCCATTGTGAGGGGGAATCTGAAGGAAGCCGGATGTGGGGAACCTACTAACCCACGGGCAAACCTCTGGTCTGACGAACAGAAACCGCATAGAAGGCTGTACATGAGGGTAAGTCTGCTAGCCAAGATGAAGCCCGATAGCTACACGGAATCATGTGCAGTAAATGCGGCAGATAGATGGAGGGAAGGAAACGTGTGGTACCCAGGGAGGTCTGTGCGGAACGCTCCGAGAGGAGTAACCGTTATTGTGAGATGACGCTGAACGCGCAGAAGTCAGCAGAGGTCATAGTAGCCGGAAGTTTTTCTACGGCGAAGGACCGAATCAATAGGAGTCTTTAGTACGACTGGGAAAGGAGGAATGAGCAGATGGGTACAGAAAACGAAGAAAGCTGCTCACAGAGAGATAGCGCGGAACGCAAAGGGTATGTGAGAGCGCACCGCTCATTCAACCGGATATGGAAGGAAAGAGACAGTGCAGAGCCGGACATCTTGGGTAAGATACTGGAGAAAGACAACCTGAACAGAGCTTACAAAAGAGTAAAGGCAAACAAGGGAGCGCCGGGAGTCGATGGGATGACCATCGAGGCGGCACTGCCATGGCTGAGGGAACATAACCACGAATTGACGGAGAGGATACGGAAAGGAAAATACACCCCGTTGCCCGTCAGACGGGTGGAGATCCCGAAGCCGGACGGAGGGATGCGAAAGCTTGGTATCCCCACCGTGACTTCATACTGCACACCTCCCAACGATGTTTTGGAATGCTGCCTCCACTTTGCTTGAAGGCAGAGGGTTTATTGGAAAAAATATCATGTGTAAAGTGCTCTGATGTCTTCCAGATTGGATTTATCAATCAGGATTTCCCAGGGCCATCCTGGATGCTGTTTCCTTGCGGGAATCTTACCGGTAGAAATACCATAGTATACTTTACCGGTGGAGATATTCAGCAGAGTGGCAGCTTCCGCTACGGAAATCCCCATGCGGTTTCTCTGATAGGGACCGGAGATACTGTGTTTATAGCGGATCCAGCGGACTCCGGCATATGTGAATACTCTTCCTTCTGGAGTAGTCAAGCCATCCTGATTTAGTTGGTCCGCAATCTCATGGTCATCCATAGTTGCCGCAAGTTCTCGGATTTTGGAAATGGTATTGTCCGTGTGTTTCCTGCGGTCTCCATAGGGAAGGTTCTTTTTTAAAGAAAGATGTTCGCATTTCCCGCTGCGGAACCGAATGCCGATTAAAAAATCAGAACATCGTTTTTCAGCCAGGACAGTGACATCATCGATCAGGATGCGGATAATCCGCTTCTTTTCTTTTGGCGTAGATGTTGGTGCGTTCCAGATCTCCGGAATCTTTTGTGCGAGATCCAGAATGTCCTGTTCTTCTTTTTCGGAGGGGATCCAGGCTTTTTTGGAATTGTATATGGCATAATCCTGTTTTGCTTTTTCCAGTTCTTTGAGTTTCTGGTTCCAGTTGGATTCCAGAGAACGGACAACCAGCCGGTTTTCTGGATCGGCGAGCATAAACTGCCGTTCTGCGCGGTCAGCTTCATACTGTGCGCGTTCGATCGAGAGGAGCCATTGCTTTTCAGACAGCCTGTTTGTATCATGGATGCTGCGCATGACTTTCAGGGAAATCTCAAGTTCCGAAGGCTCCATGATAGAGAGGATTTTTTCGGAGACTGCATGGTCAAGGGTCTCAGCAGGGACGGAAGAACAGGTTGCTTTATTCCCATGCTCCCAGCGGCCAACACATTCGTATAATGGACGTATACCGCCAGTCCCTGTATAGCGGACCGTCATACGGCGGCCGCATTTCCCGCAGATCAGGATGCCTGTAAGAAGGGCGGCCCCTTCACGGGCAGGGCCGCACCGTTCCGTGTTTGTACGGTTGGAGCCAAGGCGATTCTGGTTTTCCTCGAACTCTTCCCAGGTGATATAAGCCGGATGATGGTCGGGGAGAAAGACTTTCCAATCATTCTTATCTGGGAGACGGACAGGATGGTGTTCGAAATGCCCATCGGCATCAACGGTTTTGTTATCGCGGTAACGCCCATAAACGTATGCCCCGGCATAGGAAGGGTTGTGGATGACTGCAAGGACGCGGCTGTGGGTCAGAGTCCCCCAGGTGATCTTCCCGTCCCAGGCACCTCCATAAGCGCGTTTGGGAAAGGAAAGGCTGTTTTCTGCGAAATACCGGACAACACCATAAGCGCTCCCTGTAGTACGGAACGCCTTGAAAAGCGTGGCGACCGCATGCTGGATTTCTTCGTTGGGATCCATGATGGTTCTGCCATCGGGATCGTAAATGTAACCGACAGGGAGTGGAAAACGCAGTTCGCCCCTGGAAGCGGCATTTTCCTTGCCTCCGATCATACGGGCGTGGAGGAAATGAAGCTCCGCTTCCCCCATGGTGCCTTTCAGTCCAATAAGGAGACGGTCATTAAAATCGGACATATCGTAGATACCGTCTTCATCGATCACAAGAGTGCCGAACAGCCCGCAAAGCTCAAGGAGCTTCATGAGGTCGGCGGATGACCGGGCAAGACGTGATATTTCCAATCCGAACACTGCGCCGACTTCGCCCAGTGACACGCTTGTCACGAGCTGGGCAAAGCCCGGTCTTTTGGAACGGCCGGATCCGGATATGCCCAGATCCCCGTCGATTATGCGGATGTGTTCTTCCGCCCAGCCAAGCGATAATGCTCTTTCTCGAAGGGCGTACTGTCTCTGTGTGCTCTCCTGGTTGAACCGTACCTGGGCCATCGTTGACTGGCGGACATAGACCAGTGCTTCCCGGTTCAGATGTTCCGCCCGTATCTTGGACGGAATAGTTAGGTTCTGATTCATACTCATCCTCCTTTTCCGCTGAAAAGAAGGAAATGAAAAGAGCGGAAAGTGCCGATATGAGTTCCTCCGCAAGCCGGGAGTCGTTACCGGTCAGATACATGAGAGTTGCTTCCATTGTGGCCTCCTCCTTTCAGGCTAAAGGTCGATCTCTCTGCGCCGGAACAGTTCCAGGTTGATGCTGCTGAGCTCTATAAGCAGGGATGTGATATCCTCATAATCCTTAATACATTGGGAGACAGCGTCTTTGTAAGCCCTGGGCACGGAGTCCAGGCGTGTCTTCCCATTGTAGTAGGAAGAGAGGTACAGGCTTTTGTGCCCCTCTCCATTGGCACATCTGCAGTTAGGCTTGCCGCATTTGATGGATCTGGTGATCAGGGAAGCCCTCATGACATTTGCCGGATTTGGCATTGTATTAAGGAGTTCCTGACGGCGGGCTTTGAGAGTGTCAGTGGTCATGGATCTGTAAGGGTTATTGTTCTTATCAGTATTATTCATGATAAGATTATACCACAGGGAGAAAGAAAAATCTACCCTGTGGCACGAGAAAACGGACGATTTCTACAGCAGGCTGGAAAGTTCAAGGAGCGCCCGCAGGGTATCTGCATCGAAATAACCTTCAGAGAAAAGATTTTGTCCGGTATCAATGGTCCAGGACTCAGGGACGGAGAATACGTCATCCTCAGACCGGAGCGAATAGCGGCGTTGACCATCTACTTTCCGGATTTTCAGGATTGGAAAACTTTGTCCGTAAAGGGGATGGTAGGGATGGAGGATTGTTACTGTTCCCAAATCCCTGCTGTGATCAAGTGCTTTTTGCTGTTGCCGTGCCGTCAACGGACGATAAACTGTTACAGGAAGTTGTCCGTATGATACTTGAAGCAATCTATGAGCCGACATTCTCTGATAATTCACATGGTTTCAGACCGAAAAGAAGTTGCCACACAGCGTTAAAAGAAAT
>DWXL01000076.1 GCA_019119235.1 Candidatus Blautia excrementigallinarum
ATCAGTTACAATTTGGGGTATTACCTTGCCGACTCCTGGCTGAACCGCCAGGAGATTTTTACTTTTCAGGTGTGGTTCCCGCTCACTCTACGGTAACTTTTACTTTTTCTGTGATTTCTTCCGTATCATAAGCTCCACTTCTACCACAGGTTTTACTCTTTCTGTGATTTCTTCCGTACCACCGGAGTAGCAGCCACAGTTCTGACAATCCATGCCAGATATTTTCGTTAAATTCCAGGTTTGCACAGAAAAATTCCGGATTTACACAGGAAGAATCCTGTAATTTCCTCTTCCATAGTATTTACGCCGCCCTCTGCCTGGTGTACAATACAGTCAGCATATAAAACATATTAACAGGAGGCCACATTATGTTAGATAAAAAAGTATCAGAACTTTTAAACAACCAGATCAACAAAGAATTCTACTCCGCATATCTGTATCTGGACTTTTCCAATTATTATTATGACCAGGGTCTGGACGGCTTCGGCAACTGGTTTAAGGTTCAGGCGCAGGAGGAACGGGATCATGCCATGCTGTTTATCCAGTATATGCAGAACAACGGAGAAAAAATCGAGCTTAACGCCGTAGACAAACCGGATGTTGCGCTTACAGACGCAAAGACCGTCCTCGAAGAAACCTTAAAGCATGAGCAGTACGTAACATCTCTGATCCACAATATCTACGACGCGGCATATTCTGTAAAGGACTTCCGCACCATGCAGTTCCTTGACTGGTTTGTCAAAGAACAGGGCGAAGAGGAAAATAACGCCGACAACCTTATCAAGCGTTTTGAGCTTTTCGGCGATGACCCGAAGAGCCTTTATATGCTGGACAGTGAGCTGGGCGCACGGGTTTACACCGCGCCTTCCCTCGTGTTATAAGCAGGATAAAGGAAAGTGTTTTCTATGTAAAAAGGCGGTGTAAAAAGTGCAGGTTCCTCATAACTGAGGGATCTGCACTTTTTATTCTGTCACGCCACGCCCCGTTCTTCCAGCCAGTCCAGCAGGATCTTTTTGCCCTTCTTCTTTTCCCTTGCCATAAATCCGAACTGAAGAATCGTCAGCCCGGTGAAGAATACGGTAAGTACTGCCAGAACAAGAACAGATTTCCATATGCTTTCTCCTCCTGCGATGGTGCTGCGAAAAGCGTCCACCGTATAAGTAAATGGAAGATACCTGTGGATCTTCGATACAAAAGAGGGGGAGATTTCCACCGGATAAGTTCCAGCGGAGCCTGCAAGCTGTACCACCATAAAAATCAGCATCAGGAAACTTCCAACCTTTCCAAGAGCAACGTTAAAGAAATACATGATCGAAGTAAAGGCCGCTGAAGCAAGACAGGCAAAAAGTATTGTCTCTGTCATCTTTGCCGGAGTAAACCCGTCGATAAAGTGAAGAAGCACGATCAGCAGGATTCCCTGAAGCAGGGCCACCGGATACAGCACAGAGGCTTTGGAGGCCCACCATGCCGTACCAGATTTCAGTTTTCCTTTGTATTCTGTCAGCGGATACATCAGGCAGAAGGCCAGGCTGCCCACCCAAAGTCCCACGGACATCATATAAGGCGCCATGGCGTGACCGTTATTTTCTACTGTCGTCATCTTGGTTTCTTTTTCCTGTACCGGAGAGGCAAACATCTCCGTCATGCTCTCGTCTGCCTTTTTCTCCCTGATCTGCCCGGCTCCCCTTTCCAGACTGGACTGCAATGTTTCCGAGCCTTTACCCAGTTCTTTTATACCGCTTCCAAGTTCCTTTGATCCCTCGTAAAGCTGTCCCGCTCCGTCGTGGATCTGTCCTGCCCCTTCAGAAAGCTTTGAGGCTCCGCTGTTCAGTGCCTGGCTGCTGCCCTCCAGTCTGGAAGTTCCGGTATAGAGAGCAGCCGTTCCCTGGGAAAGCTGGCCGGCTCCCTCTGTCAGCATCTTTGCCCCTTCCGCAAGCTTTTCGCTTCCTTCTCTGAGAGGAGCGCCGTTTCTGTCCAGTTCCGCCGCTCCCTCTGTGTAGGCGGCAATTCCTTCGCTTAATGTATTTATCCCTTCGCCCAAAGTCTTTCCGCCGGAAGAAAGACGGCTGACTCCGGAAAGGACTTCGCTTCCCGCAGCCTTAAGATTTTCTGCTCCTTCCTCAAGAACGCTGTTTTTCTCCGTTACCGCCTGAATGCCTTCGCTCAGCTTTTGAATTCCCTGAGCTGCGTCTGGAAATGCTTCTGTTGCGGACTCCAGAGCGCAGAGCCCGCCGGAAACCGCCTCTACCCCCTGATTTACTGCTCCTGCTCCGTCATAAAGGGCTTTTACCGCGCTGGTGATCTCCGCCAGAGCATCCGCCGGAATATCCGGAACAGAGCCTGCCGCCGCCTCCAGTTTTTCAGCTTCGGCGCGGATAGTCTCCGCCCCGTTTTCTGCTTCCGCCGCTCTGCCTTTCAAAGTTTCCGCTTCGGCCTTTAGTCCGGCAGCCGTCTGATTCATCTGATCCGCCGCGCTGTTTAAAGACGACTGTATCTGAGCAGCCTGCGAGGATACCGAAGCCGCCGTCTCATTTATCTGTGAAATATAAGCCCCTGCGTCTATTCCTTCTACTCCCTCCGCACTGTTTGAAGGAACTCCCAGCATAGCTGTCACTGCGTCCAGTTCCGCTGCGGAAATATTTCCATTTTCATCTGCTCCGGCCTGAAGCGCCGCCAGCGCTGCCGCCGCATTTCCCATAGACGACTGGTCTTGTGCGATCTGTGCGTTTGCCGCGGCAATCTGACGGTTCGCCTCCTCGATCCGGCCGTTTGCGTCTGCGGCGCACTGTTCCGTTATTCCCGCCGCAGTGCTGAATCCGTCTGAAACAAATTCAAAGGATCCCTGAAGCACTCCTGCTGCCGACGCGATCTCACCTGCGGCAGCGCTTATACTGTCCGCCGTCTGGCCGATTTCCTGAGAAGCCTCCGATATCCCGTTTTCTACTCCTTTTATTTCCTTTCCCGCATTTTCCATACCGGTCTTCGCCTGGGAAATACCAGAAGCAATCTGCTTCAGAGTATCGGCCGAGGAACTCTCCGACACAGTCTTTACTTTTTCATAAAGCTGTCCCAGGCCGGCTTCTAAATTTTTTGTTCCTTCTGTCAGAGAATTTTCTCCTTTGGAAACACCATCGTTTAGCTCCTTTATTCCTGACGATATCTGTCCCAGGTTTTCCAGCGCCGATAATTTCTCCGCCCCTTCAGAAAGCTGCTCAGTTCCTGCCAGATACTGTGCTATTCCGTCGGCAAGAGTGTTTGCGCCGCTTATATACCGTGCCGCGCCGTCTTTTAAGGCATCCATGCCTTCTGCCAGATCCCCGGCTCCTGATTTCAGGCTTTCTGCTCCGGCCTGAAGCTGCCCGGAGTTTGCGTTCAGCTTTGCCGCGCCGTCTGTATATTGTCTCACGCCATTATCTAAAGCGTCGGCTCCTTCTGTCAGTTCCGGGATCCTGGCGGTAAGGGAGTCCGTTCCGTTCTTCAGAGTTTTCGCTCCATCGTTCACCTGAGAGACACCTGCTGTATATTCTTTCAGGCCCTTTTCAAGTGTTTCCGCTCCATTTTGAAAAGTCAGGACACTGTCCGCCAGCTTTTCCAGATTAGCGGTGACTGTCTCATTTCCCTCTCCGGCTTTTCTGATTCCATCCTTCAGTTCTCCGGCTCCGTCCGCCGCCTCCTGCATTCCGGTTCCGGCTTCCGCAATCTGGTCGAACACCGCTTTTGTATAAGTTTCTGTCACTTCGCCTGCGATCTCATCCCTTATTTTTGTCAGAGCGCTCTCGCCCATCTTGGAAGCAATATAATTGGTTCCCGGGTTTGTCTCGCAGAGAAGTTCCATTTTCTTCGGATGGTCGTCCATAAGCGTCGCCGCGTTGGAAGAAAAATCCTCCGGAATAGTAATGACCATATAATAGGTTCCATTGGCAAGTCCCCGGCTGGCCTCTGCGCTGTCCACAAAATAGAAATCCAGGGAATCATTTTCTTTCAACGCCTCTGTCATTTCCCTCCCTATATCCAGCGGCGTTCCTTCATAATCCGCCTTCTTATCCAGATTGACTACCGCCACGGGAAGTTTGTCCAGATTTCCGTAGGGATCCCACATGGATTTAAGAAACAGTCCTGCGTAAATCACGGGGATCAGAATTACCGCCGCAATTACTATCAGCAGAATCTTGTTTTTTAAAAGACTTTTCCATTCGTTTTTCAACATATCTGTATTCCTCTCCTGTTTTTCTTTTATCTGCGTTTTAAATACAGCAGAATTTTTATAACATAGTTCTATTAATAGACATTCTGTTGTTTTTTATTTTGGGATGTATTATACTATCCATAAGAAAAAATACAAGCCGCAAAAACATATGGTTTTATCCAGTAATAGACAGAATAAAAGAAGTCTGTTGAACAGACTGTATTTTTCAGGAGGAAATTATGGCAGAAAAAGTTGACCGGAGGGTCAGAAAAACAAAGGCGCAGCTTCGCCGTGGCCTGGCCCGGCTGATGCAGGAGAAAAGCATCAACGAGATCACCGTAAAAGAACTTGTAGATGAGGTGGATATCAACCGTTCCACCTTTTATCTTCATTATACGGATATTTATCAGATGCTTCAGAAAATAGAGGAAGAAGTTATGGAGGAGATTGTTCAGGTAATGGAGGCATATCCTATTGATCACAGTGACCAGAACAGTGTTATGAGATTTATCGCCCGTTTCTTTTCCATCCTGGACGACAACAAAGAACTGTTTCTGGCTTTTCTCGGACCGAAGGGCGACATGGCTTTTGTAGAAAAGGTCGAAAACCTTCTGGCTGCCAGAATTCTTTCGCCTGTTCCTGCCAACTCGCTAAAGAGCGGCACAGACGCCGCCCACGCCTATGCTTTTGTTCTGAACGGATGTGTCGGCATGATCAGATCATGGCTTTCTTCCCCTGCCCGGGCAACGCCGGAGCACATGGCAAAGCTGACCTATTCCCTGATCCACGATATCTTTCAGAAATATGTGGGGAAGATTTATCCTGCTCTGTCAGAACCGGAAACGGCCCGGCAGAAACCCGGGCACGGCCGGGAAGAACTGCATGGGTATAAAACAGATCTGCCCGGAGCATCCGGGAGAAAGGCGGATATAAGATGACAACAAAGGAAAAGCTTCTTACTCTCTTTGAAAAAAATAAAGGCGTCTATTTTTCCGGAGAAGAAATCGCGGACAAGCTCTCTGTTTCCAGAACTGCCGTATGGAAAGCTGTCAACAGCCTGCGGAAAGAAGGCTACAAAATCCATGCCGCGCAGAACAAAGGCTACTGTCTTGCCGCCGATACGGATATCCTTTCAGTCCAGGGCATTCAGAAATATCTGGAATCCTCCTGCTCACAAATAAAACTGACTGTTCTTCCCGCCGCTGCCTCCACCAACGCTCTCCTTCGGGAAAAAGCCGCCGCCGGAGCGCCGGAGGGCTGTGTGCTCATCCCAGGTTCCCAGACAGAAGGCCGCGGGCGGACCGGACGGAGGTTTTATTCTCCCCCGGACACCGGGCTTTATATGAGCCTTCTTCTGCGCCCCTTCCGTTGTCCGGCGCAGAAAGCGAGGAAATATACCGTCATGGCGGCCGTGGCGGCCTGCAAAGCCATAGAATCTCTCTCTGACAGAAAGCCGCTGATCAAATGGGTCAACGATATCTATATGGATGGAAAAAAGGTAAGCGGCATCCTCACAGAAGCTTCTGTTGCTCTGGAGGACGGTTTTCTGGATTATGTGATTCTGGGCATCGGAATCAATGTTTATCCTCCCGAAAACGGTTTTCCAGAAGAACTCAAAAATATAGCCGGAGCTGTTTTTTCAGAAGCCATGGGCGACGGCAAAAACCGCCTGGCCGCCGCGTTTCTCAACTGTTTTATGGCGCTGTGCCAGTCTTTGGAGGACAGCTCCTATATACAGGAATACCGGGAACGCAGTTTCCTTATCGGGAGGGAAATCCTTGTCCTTCTTCCGGAAGGAACAAAAAAAGCTTCTGCCCTGGATGTCGATGGGGAATGCCGGCTGATCGTCCGGTATAAGGACGGCACTGTAGCCGCTCTGGACTCAGGAGAGGTGCGTGTACAGGAAAGGAAACATCTTCATACACCGACGGAATGATGACCGGATGGAAAAGTTACGGCTCCGCAGCCGGAAAATCTTCCCATGCTGCGGAGCCGCAGTTTATCTGCATTATATCAATTATGCCATGCCAGACGTTTCACATCTGCATGAACGTCCCCTGTCATCCAGTCCACGTCATTTGTGATCCAGTCCATGATCTCAAGCTGGCGCATCTCCCAGGAAACTGTGGCCTCTCTGGCTTCTACCGTCTCTTCTACTTCCATGGTGGTATCGATCTCATCATAGCCGAAGATATATCCGCCTGCGCTCCAAATACTGAAGTTGCTGTCCGGGCCGGGATCCACAGTGTCTCCCCTCTGGGCGACAAGTCCGTCGTGACGCGCCTTATACTCTTCCTCGCAGCCGTCTTTCAGCTTCGTCATAAATACTCTGTGCCGGATCAGCTCCTTATTCTCTCTCACGATTCCGAAGTTGTGATACATCAGGCGCATATCCTGTCCGGGCGTGGAGATCCAGGTGAAGGTATCCTCTATCTTCTCTGTAATGGCTTTCTTTGCCGCCTCGTCTTCCGTGCTGAGCTTCATTCCGTCTTTATTTTCATAATATCCGAAGATCAGATCCTCCGCATTCCAGATGCTGAAATTGGTGATCCCATTCCTGTCAAGCAGTGCCGTCAGCTCCGGCCAGATCTCTCCCAGTTTCCTGCGGTATGTATTCATCTGTCCCTTCTTGATCTTCATTGCAAACGCATGTCTTTCCATGATAGTTTCCTCCTTTTAAGCTCTATGCATATTTCTCCTTACGGATATCTACAGCAACTCAGACACTTCTCTGCAGTTCTTCCACCGCGCATAAATGCTGCTTTGTCTTCTTTTTATAACCAATTCCCACTGCCAGAATACGGCCTGTGTATTGCGGAAGTTCTCCCAGCTTTCCGGAAAATCTGGATATATATTTTTTTTCTTTAATCTGATGTATTGCTTCTTCCGGTGTATGATCAACTTTCAATTCCAGGATCATACAGGGATCATTCCTTCGCAACGGGTAGAAAATAAAATCCACAAATCCTTTTCCTGCTTTGTCTTCACGTTCCACCCGGTATCTGTCACGCGCGGCAAGATATACGAGATTTACTACTGCGGCAAGTTCTGTCTCATGATTATAAGACAAAACAGGAATTTCTGTATCATGGACATATTCAAGAACTTCCGCCATTGTATCTGTATCACCTGCAAATGTCGCTTTCAGCATCTGTTCTGATCTGGCCGCCAGACGATAAACATATCCCAGAGAATCTTCTGTCTGCAGAAGTTCATCATATTTCAACATCAATTCCCGGTTAGGAATCAAAACCCGTCCGTCATCGTAAGTCAGCAGACCATAAACCACCATTGCAGAGTATATCTGATTTTTGGTCTTAAGATCCATAGAAAACGCGGCAAACTCTCCAATCCTGGCATCCACGCTTTCACCGCAGACCATCAGCGCAAGATCATCCCGGATGTGTTCCAGATCATTCCGGATATAGTAAAAAATTTCATCGTATGGCCCTGAACTTGTCCAGTAACTTGCAAGCTGTCCGTCTGATAATGCACATACTACAGAACGTGGATTATACAGTCTTTCGCCCGAAGCGGTATGATAACCATCATACCACTCTTTTAATTCCTGCCTTGTGATTCTTGGATTTACAGTATTTTTCGTATAACGCTCATAAAGCATATCAATCTCTGAATCCAGGAATCCAAAATATTCACTGTATCTTATTTTGGTTGCCATATCATATTCCTGGAACATATTAAGTTCAGAACCGCTGGAATATTTGGCAATTGGCAGGATTCCTGTTATATAAGCCAGTTCCACATAACTTTTACTTTTTAACAGCAGTTTCAGGAACTGCAGATATTCTTTCCGGTTATCCTCTGTAATAAAAGACATATGGAATACTGCATCCCATTCATCCATTATAAAAATAAATTTCTGGCCGTTTTTTTCAAAAACAGCCGTCAGGATATCCCATACAGATTTTTCTTTATCTATATCCAACTCCGGAAAAGCATTGGAAAGATCCTGCTTAAGACCGCTGAGAATCCGGGAAATATACTGACTGTAACTACTGCAGTTCTCCGGCATCTCACTGAAATCAATAAAAATCACATTATGCCTGTTCAGATGATTTTTATAGTCTTCTTTTCCGGCAATTAAAAGATTGTCAAAAATGTCACAGCTGTCCGCCCCTTTCTGAAAAAAGGCGCCGATCATATTAGCCATAACTGTCTTTCCAAATCTGCGGGGCCGGGTAATACAGACAAAACGCTGTTCCTGACAAAGCAGAGGAATCAGTTCTTCCAGAAGTAATGTCTTATCCACAAAATAAGGACTGTTCAAGACGGCCCGGTATCTGTCATACACTGTGAAACAGTTTAAAAACATACTCATCTGTCATAACTCCTTTCCGGCTTTATCTAATCTAATTTTACCGATATTCACCATGTCCGTCAAGGCGCCATAAACAATCTTTCTCCATATCCACAGCAAAAGTAGTAAATAAGTAGTACGCTTCTCCGAACTATCAGGATACCAGTCTGGCAATCTCTTCCTTCGCCGAATGAAAAGTCCCGTGAGCGTAATACCCCAGCGTCATCGTGATATTCGCGTGTCCCATAATATACTGAAGCGTATTGGGGTTCATCCCCTTATTGGCCATATTTGTACAGTAGGTATGCCGGAGCGAATGAGGCGTGATATTGGGAAGCTGGTCTGTATGTGTTTTATTGTATTTTTTCACCAGTCCTTTCAGCATACTCTTATAATCTCCCGCCACCTTGGAAAGTCCTTTTGCATTGAGAAAAAGAAAATTCCTGTAGCCGCCGATCACAACCGGCTGGGCCCGTCCCCGGTTCTTCAGGATCCGCTGAAAAGCCCGGTACGCCCGTTCCGTCATAGGCAGCTGGCGGATTCCATTCTTCGTCTTCGGAGTCGCGATATAATAGCCGATCTCCGTATCCTTCATCAGCTGATGATCCACATTTATGATCCGGTTCGTCATATCAATGTTCATCGTCAGCCCGCAGAATTCCGAGATCCGAAGCCCTGTTTCCAGAAGGATCACCACTTCGTCGTAGTATTTGCTGTAGGTCTTGTCCATCACCATAAATGCCAGCATCTGCGCCTCCTGTTCCGGAGTAAGGATCGTCCTTGGACCGGAATTGTCCTCCAGGACATCGCTCAGCTTGAAATCAAAAGGATTTTTACGGATGCAGTCGTCCTGCACCGCCATGTAGAAGGCAGCTTTCAGCGAGCGCTTATAATTGTTGATCGTCCTGTAGGCATATCCCTTCTCGCTCATGCGGATTGCCCAGTCTTTCCCGTCCGACAGCTTCACAGAATCAATGCTCCGCCCTCCTAACGGGTCCTTCTCCAGAATCGTTTTCAGATAGTGCTGCCCTTTCTGGGTATTGTGCCGGACATTCCTTTTCTGGCTGACAGTCTTTTCATAAAGCTGACATACCGTCATCTTCCCTCCCCTGGTATTGATCCCGTCGTCCAGATTCTTCCGGATCAGAGTTTCCTTCTCCCGGAGAGAAATATCCTCCCTCTTTCCCGCCGGCATCCTGTCCGTGGGAACAAGCTTCCAGGAATACACAAACTGCGGCTTGCCATATGCATCGGTGTACTTATACGCATATCTCCCGTCTTTGCGCTGGCTCTCCCCTGTTCGTAAATTGCGGCCTTTGCTGTCTTTCCTCTTTGCATTTGACATTCGTAAAAACCCCTTTCTTTTGTAAATAAGTGATGCAAAAATTATATCGTTGACAGAAAACGCCTGCAAACAAAATCTTGCCCCCATTTCAGCCACATTGTTTTCAATCGTAGTAAATTCGTAGTAAAGCGATTCCTCAGTATGATATAAGTATCTTTTTCGGCACTTTTTTCATCGAAAAAAAGCCAAAAATTATATGTGTTTTTCCAAAAAAGGTACTGTTTTACATAAGACAGCTCTGGCTTTATACGACAGGGGAGAATAAGGGGAAAAAGACCTTTTGCTCTGCGTGTTTGGGTTTATGAAGAGGTACAGCATCCTCTTCAGGAAACAAAG
>DWXL01000077.1 GCA_019119235.1 Candidatus Blautia excrementigallinarum
GAGAGAAGAGCGCCCTTGAGGAAGTAAAAGACCTGTACGGATTCGAGACGAACGCCATTGTTACCATGGAAGAGGTTGTGGAACATCTGTATAACAGAGAATACAAAGGAAGAGTCGTTATAGATGACGCTATGAAGGCATCAATTGATGAATATTACCGTCAGTACGGCGTAAAATAACAGGTATTCGGTTATAAGGAGGTGCAGCCGTGAACGAAAAGATCTACAGGACAATGTCAGGAACAGGCGCATGTGCTCTGACCGTGGGGATCATTACTCTGGTTACAGGGATTGCCGCCGGTGTTCTGATGGTTGTCAGTGGGGTAAGACTCTTAAAAAGGAAATCAGATATTCTGATATAGGGGAGAAGATTGAAAAATGTAACAAAACGCAGGATCCGGCTGATGGGAAGCGTCCTGTTTATTATCTATGTGCTTCTTCTGATCTATTTTCTGTTTTTCTCCGAGGCGTATGGCCGGGTGGCAGAAGCCGAAAGGGAATACAGATATAACCTTGTGCCGTTTGTAGAGATCAGAAGATTCTGGGTATACAGAGACCAGCTGGGTCTTTTTGCCCTGTTTACCAATATATTCGGCAATGTGCTGGGATTTGTTCCGCTGGGATGCATTCTGCCGGTGATCTGCAGTAAATGGCGAAACGGATTTCTGATCATTCTGTCCGGTTTCGGACTGAGTTTGTGCGTGGAGACTATCCAGCTTATTACGAAAGTCGGTTGTTTTGATGTGGACGATATGATCTTGAATACACTGGGGGCGGCGTTGGGCTATTTTGTGTTTGCCGTCTGTGATTATCTGAGGAGAAAACATTATGGCAAAAAGATATAGATATTCCATAATAAAAAGAAAAGAGGCGGCAAAGGGCAAGCTGTCAGTGGGAATGGCAGCGGCGTCTCTTATTCTTTTTGCCGCCGCCGTACTGACAACATTCGGTCTGAACGGCCGGTATGGTTTTATTGCGGGGGGGATCTGTCTTTTTGCCTCGCTGCTCTCCGTGTACGGATTTATAATGGGACTTTTGAGTTTTTCAGAAGAAAAGCGTATGCATCGTACCAGTACAGTGGGATCGCTCCTGAACGGTGTGATCCTGGTAGGATGGCTGGGCTTTTTTTTAATGGGAGTGTGAGTGATGGAACGTCTGAAAAAACAGATGGGGTTTATTGTGGAAGTGGATAAGGTCAAAAAAATTATCCGCCAGACATATCTTGCAGACTCCAGCCGGAAAGAAAATGATGCGGAACATTCCTGGCATCTGGCGTTGATGGCGGTGCTGCTGAAAGAGTATGCTAACGAAGAGGTGGATCTTGCCAAGGTAATCCCCATGGTGCTGATCCATGATCTGGTGGAAATCGACGCCGGAGACACCTACGCCTACGACGCGGCGGGGGCGGCTGGCAAACGTGAGCGTGAGACGAAAGCCGCAGACCGTATTTTCGCCCTTCTTCCAGAAGACCAGGGATCCTGGTTCCGGGCTTTATGGGAAGAGTTTGAGGCATATGAAACCGCGGAGGCGAAATTTGCCCATGTGCTGGATAACTGCCAGCCGCTTCTTCTCAATGACGCGTCCGACGGCTTAAGCTGGTCGGAGCACGGAGTCAGAAAGAGCCAGATATACAAAAGAAACGAACGTACCGCAGATGGCTCCCGGGAAATCTGGGAATATATGAAAGAACTGGTGGACAAACATATCCGCCTTGGACATGTGATCAATGAATAATAAAGGAGATGATAGATTGGACGAATGGCTTCAGGAACGGTATTCTCTCGCGAAAGGGAGGATATCGGAAATCTGTACGGAAGATACGGTGAGACAGCCGTTTGCGGATTTCTTCAGAAAAACAGCGGGATTCCTGAAAAAAACGGGAGAGATCCTGGAGAGACAGACGGAAGATCTGACGCTGGAAGAGTATCAGAAAGAAAACAGGGAACTCTACGAAGAACTGTTTCCGGAAAATTACGGAACTTCTTATGGAAATCCTGCATATGCCGGGAAGGCGCTCGGAGAATACGGGAGAGTTTTTACCTTCCTTTATGCGGAGCTCCGGGGATCGATCTCCTACGCCTACGAAAAAAAATGGTGGGATTATATCGTGGGAGCCGAGCTGGTTCTGGAGATCCATTCTGCTTTCTGTGAAGAAGAAATTCCATCTGTAAAGAATGTGCAGGAAATTCTCCGTTCCTATGTGAATGATTACTGTCAGGATATGATGGAGCAGAGAATCGCGGAAAGCGTGGATCCTGGACGGGATTTCGCGGTGAGGATCGTCATGGATTCTGATCTTGACGATCTCAGGTACCTTTACCGATACGGCGAGTATGTCTCGTCAAATGAAACCGGCGTGGCTATGTTCCTGGCAGGACTTTCCCAGGATGAGATCGACAGCATGGCCCGCACCTACACGGAAGGATACAGAATCGGTTTTATCAACGGAAGGAAAGATATCTCAAAGAAAAAGACGGTGAATATCCGGTATAACCTCGGATTTGAGCGGATGGTGAGGGCGGCCGTCCTTCAGTTCCGTCAGATGGGGCTGGAGCCGGTGATCTACCGTCACGCCTCTCATGCGGTGAACAGAGGAGGGAACGCGAGGATCGGATTTACCGGGGGAATCGCCAATCCACAGTATGATTACGATCACAGACAGGACAGCGCGCTGTTTCTGGACAGCGATTTTGTGAAACGGAAACTCCGTTCCATGCAGACGGCTTATGAGAAATACCGTGATCTGGCGGATGTCCACGGCGGTCCGGCGTGTATCGAAACTTTCGGCGAAGAGCCTTTTTCACCTCAGGCGAAACCGGAGGCCTGGACGCTCACAGAAGCCCAGCAGAAGCTGAAGGTGGAACTGGATAATGAGTCCGGCCAGATCGTAAACCGCTATATCAAAGGCGATGAACGCAGTTTTACCATTATCGCCTATCCGGTGCCGGAGATCGGGGAGAAATTCCCGGAGATATTCCGGGAGATCGTGAAGATCAATACGCTGGATTATAAGCTCTATGAACGGATCCAGCAGACGATCATCGAGACGCTGGATACCTGCCAGTGGGTGGAGATCAAGGGCAGGGACGGCAACGAGACAGATATGATCATCCATCTTCATACCCTTGATGATGTGACGAAACAGACTAATTTTGAAAACTGTGTGGCGGATGTGAATATTCCGGTGGGAGAGGTGTTTACTTCACCGGAGCTTGCGGGAACCGGCGGCGTCCTTCATGTGAAGAAGGTTTATCTGAACGGACTGCAGTTCAGGGATCTGAAGCTGGTATTCGACTGCGGGCAGGTGATTGATTATTCCTGTTCCAATTTTGAAAGTGAAGAGGAAAACAGGGCTTATATAGAGGATAATATTCTTTTCCATCACCGGAAGCTGCCTATGGGAGAGTTCGCCATCGGCACCAACACTACCGCTTATGTTGCCGCGGAGAAATATGGTATCGGGGACAAGCTGCCCATACTGATCGCGGAAAAGATGGGCCCCCATTTCGCGGTGGGGGATACCTGCTACAGCTGGGCGGAAGATACTCCGGTATATAATCCGGACGGAAGAGAGATCATTGCCAGAGATAATGAGATCTCCATACTCAGGAAAGAGGATATCAGCCTCGCCTATTACGGCTGCCATACGGACATTACCATTCCTTATGAGGAACTGGGAAGCATCCGCGTGATCCATGAGGACGGGGAAACGACATCCATTATCGAAAACGGACGGTTCGTCCTTCCGGGAACAGAGGAACTGAACCGGCCCTTTGAAAATACAAGTTTACGCTAACATGTTGACACAAAAACAGAATCTTAGTAGAATCAACCTGAAACAGGAAATGAATTAAAGGAGGCCTACCAATGAAAAAAGTCGGAATAGTAATGGGAAGCGATTCAGATATGCCGGTTATGAGCAAAGCGGCGGCAATTCTTGATAAGCTGGGAGTGGAATATGAGATGAAGATCATCTCCGCCCACAGAGAACCGGACGTGTTCTTCGAGTATGCGAAGAGCGCGGAGGAGAAAGGACTGAAAGTGATCATCGCAGGCGCCGGAATGGCGGCTCATCTGCCTGGAATGTGCGCGGCGATCTTCCCCATGCCTGTGATCGGAATCCCCATGCATACAACCTCACTGGGCGGAAGAGATTCTCTTTACTCCATCGTGCAGATGCCCTCCGGAATTCCCGTGGCAACTGTAGCCATCAACGGGGGAGCCAATGCGGGACTTCTGGCCGCTAAGATCCTCGCCACTTCAGATCCTGAGCTGCTTGCCAGACTGAAAGACTACAGCAGAGAGCTGAAGGAACAGGTGGAGGCGAAAGACGCCAGACTGCAGGAAGTAGGCTATGAAAACTATTAAGAGATAAATTGGAGGACGTTATGGATTATAAGAACGCTGGTGTTGATATTGAGGCAGGCTACAGATCAGTGGAACTGATGAAGAAGCATATCGCGAAAACCATGAGACCGGAAGTGCTTGGAGGAATCGGCGGTTTCTCCGGAGCTTTTTCCATGAAGGCTTTCAAAGATATGGAGGAACCCACTCTGGTATCCGGAACCGACGGATGCGGAACCAAGGTAAAGCTTGCCATGGTAATGGACAAACATGACACGATCGGAATCGACGCTGTGGCAATGTGCGTGAACGATATTGCCTGCGCGGGCGGTGAACCGCTGTTTTTCCTGGATTATATTGCCTGCGGCAAGAACTATCCGGAAAAGATCGCCGAGATCGTAGGGGGCGTAGCGGAAGGCTGCCTTCAGTCCGGAGCCGCTCTGATCGGCGGAGAGACTGCGGAGCATCCGGGACTTATGGAAGAGGATGAATATGACCTTGCAGGTTTCGCCGTAGGGATTATTGATAAAAAAGACCTGATCACAGGGGCGGAAGTGACTCCCGGAGACGTCCTGATCGGAATTGCCTCCTCCGGCGTGCACAGCAACGGTTTTTCCTTGGTGCGTAAAGTGTTTGAGATGACAAAAGAATCTCTGGATACTTACTATGAAGAACTGGGAACGACTCTTGGCGAGGCGCTTCTGGCTCCCACCCGCATTTATGTAAAAGCGCTGAAGAATGTAAAAGACGCCGGCGTCCGTATCCACGGCTGCAGCCATATCACAGGCGGCGGATTCTACGAGAATGTTCCCCGTATGCTCCGGGAGGGAACCAGGGCTGTGATCGAGAAGAACAGCTATCAGGTGCCGCCCATTTTCCGTCTGATGGCAGAGAAAGGGAACATTGAGGAACAGATGATGTATAACACATTTAATATGGGCCTCGGCATGGTGCTGGCAGCAGCTCCCGAAGATGTGGAAAAGGCTATGGAAGCCATCCGTCTGGCAGGAGATACTCCCTATGTGGTGGGCCGAATTGAAGCCGGTGAAAAGGGAGTGGATTTATGTTAAAACTTGGCGTTCTGGTTTCCGGAGGAGGAACGAATCTCCAGGCAGTACTGGACGCCATCGATTCCGGGAAGATCACCAACGCCCGCGTGGGACTGGTGATCAGCAATAATCCGGGCGCTTACGCTCTGAAACGGGCGGAAGCAAAGGGAATTCCCGGGATATGTATCTCTCCGAAGGATTATGAAAACAGAGAAGAATTTCATAAAGCGCTTCTTGCCGAACTTCAGAAGAACGATATTGACCTGGTGGTGCTGGCCGGTTATCTTGTTGCGATCCCTCCGATGATCGTGGAGGCGTATCCCGACAGGATCGTCAATATCCATCCGTCACTGATCCCGTCTTTTTGCGGGACAGGTTTTTACGGCCTTCATGTCCATGAAGGCGTGCTGGCGAGAGGCGTAAAAGTGACCGGAGCAACGGTACATTTCGTGGACGCGGGAACCGATACCGGACCGATTATTCTCCAGAAAGCGGTGGAGGTAAAGGAAGGGGATACTCCTGAGATCCTTCAGCGCCGCGTGATGGAAGAAGCGGAGTGGAAGATCCTGCCCAGGGCGATCGATCTTATCGCCAACGGGAAGGTGACTGTGCAGGACGGTAAAGTTCATATAGCAGAATGACATTGCTTTTCATAAAAGGAGAAAAAACGAGATGAAGGTATTGATTGTTGGAAGCGGCGGAAGAGAACACGCTATTGCCTGGAGCGTCGCAAAGAACCCGAAGGTGGATAAAATCTACTGCGCTCCCGGAAACGCCGGAATTTCACAGTATGCGGAGTGTGTTCCCATCGGCGCCATGGAGTTTGAAAAGCTGGCGGATTTCGCCCAGGAGAACTCTGTGGATCTCACGGTTATCGGGATGGATGATCCCCTTGTGGGAGGCGTTGTGGACGTTTTCGAGGCCAGAGGCCTGAGAGTATTCGGACCCAGAAAGAACGCCGCGATCCTGGAGGGATCCAAGGCTTTTTCCAAGGATCTGATGAAAAAATACGGAATTCCCACAGCGGCATATGAGAACTTTGACGATGCTGAGAAAGCACTGGATTATCTCCGCACCCAGGCAAAATTCCCCATCGTGCTGAAAGCCGATGGACTTGCTCTGGGAAAAGGCGTTCTGATCTGTAATTCTCTTGAAGAAGCGGAAGAGGGCGTAAAAGAGATCATGGAAGATAAGAAATTCGGCAGCGCCGGAAACACCATGGTCATCGAGGAGTTTATGACAGGAAGGGAAGTATCTGTACTTTCCTTTGTAGATGGGAAAACCATCCGCACCATGACGTCCGCCCAGGACCACAAGAGAGCCATAGACGGCGACAAGGGACTGAACACAGGCGGAATGGGAACCTTTTCTCCCAGTCCTTTCTATACGAAAGAAGTGGACGAGTTCTGTCAGAAGTACATATACCAGCCCACAGTGGACGCTATGGCGGCTGAGGGAAGACCTTTTGTGGGAATTATTTTCTTCGGACTGATGCTCACTGCGGACGGACCGAAAGTTCTGGAATACAACGCCCGGTTCGGCGATCCTGAGGCTCAGGTTGTCCTTCCGAGAATGAAGACGGATATTGTGGAAGTAATGGAGGCGTGTATTGACGGCAGACTGGACGAATTAAGTCTGGAGTTTGAGGATAACGCGGCGGTATGCGTGGTACTGGCAAGCGAAGGCTATCCGGTGAAGTACGATAAGGGAATTCCCATGTACGGATTCGAAAACTTCGATGGAAAAGACGGATATTACTGTTTCCATGCCGGCACGAAATTCCAGGACGGACAGATTGTTACCAACGGCGGCCGCGTAGTTGGGATCACCGCCACAGGAAAAGATTTGAAGGAAGCACGGAAAAACGCCTACGAAGCCACGGACTGGATACAGTTTGCGAACAAATATATGAGACATGATATCGGAAAAGCCATTGACGAGGCTTAAAGGAGGATCAGTAATGTACTGCGTAAAGAAAATCAAAGAGGATATGTACTGGATCGGAGCCAGCGACAGACGCCTGGAACTGTTTGAGAATGTTTATCCTATCCCGAAAGGGGTTTCTTATAATTCCTATGTGATCCTGGATGAGAAAACAGTTCTTCTTGATACGGTGGACCGCTCTGTATGCGACCAGTTTATCGAAAATCTGGAACATGTGCTGGACGGCCGTGCTCTTGATTATGTGATCATAAACCATATGGAGCCGGATCACTGCGCTTCTCTTGCGGAAGTTGTGCTCCGCTATCCGAAAGCAAAGATCGTGGGAAACGCGAAAACATTTACCATGATGAAACAGTTTTTTACTTTTGATGTGGATTCCCGCGCCGTGACGGTAAAAGAAGGCGATACGCTGAATACAGGAAAGCATACGCTGGCTTTTGCAACGATTCCCATGGTTCACTGGCCGGAGTGCATGGTTACATACGACGCATATGACAAGATCCTGTACAGCGCCGACGCTTTTGGCACTTTCGGGGCCCTGAACGGCAATATCTATGCCGATGAGGTTGACTTTGAACATGAATGGCTGGAAGAGGCAAGAAGATATCTGACCAATATTGTGGGTAAGTACGGCGCTCAGGTGCAGGCAGCGCTGAAAAAGGCTTCCGCTCTTGATATCCAGACGATCTGCCCTCTTCACGGGCCGGTATGGAGAGAAAATCTCGGATGGTTTATCGATAAATATCAGAAATGGAGCACCTATACGCCGGAAGATCACGCCGTGCTGATTCTTTATGCGTCCATTTACGGAAATACGGAGAATGCGGTGAACGTTCTGGCGGGAATGCTGGGCGACGCCGGAGAAAAGAATATCGCCATGTACGATGTATCCAAGACGGATCCTTCCTATCTGCTTGCGGAGGCTTTCCGCTGCGACAGGATCGTTTTTGCCTGCCCGACATACAATGCGGGAATCTTCCCGAAGATGGAGACTCTTCTTCTGGAACTGAAGGCACACAATTTCCAGAACAGAAAAGTGGCTGTGATGGAAAACGGAACCTGGGCGATTTCGGCAGGAAAGCAGATGAAAGAGATCCTTTCCTCCATGAAAAATATGGAAATCTATGAGGATACCCTTACTGTGAAGTCTTCTCTAAAGGACGATCAGATGGAAGCATTGAAAGGAATCGTGGAATTCCTGACAAAATAAAGTATCAGAGCTGCGGGATGTAACAGGCAGAGTTATTTTCCGGTGCTGAGAAAGGAAAATGAAATGGGAATAAGTGTAGAAGAGGCAGTGAAGGAAATTCAGGGCCGGGAGAATATCTATGTGGCATACTCTCAGGTGACGAAGCTTCCTTATGTGACTTGCGGTGAAGAGACATTTAATGACCAGGTATGGTTTTTTGCAGAGGAAGAGGGCGTAAAGGAATTCGGTCAGAAAAAACTGGAAGAGAAGATCCTGCTTATGGGAATGAAGTATGAAAAAAAAGATTTCCCCAGAATGTACGGACTGCTTTTCTCCATAGGAGTGAATTCTGTAGTCTGGAACAGAGGGGATGAGCAGATAGAAATCGATCTGGATAAGATCGTGCGGGAGCCGGATATCAGTAAACTTCCTGAAGAGAAGAGACCACTGATCAACCCCACGCTTCAGCTTTCGGGAATCTATTTTATGCAGGAACTGCGACGGCCGGTAGAAAAAGAGGAGCGTCATAATATGCGCGAAAAAGAAGAGGAGCTTCTTGCAAACCTGAAACGTTCAGAATTTCTTGTTGCTATGAATCCTCAGGGGGACGACCCGAAGAAGATCAGCCTGCCCTATCTGAAAAACAAAGACGGTAAAATTTTTCAGCCGGTTTTTTCAGATGTTCTGGAATTTGAGAAGTTTGGCAGGGGGAAGAAACTGAGAGTGGCGAAACTTCCTTTTGAGAAACTTTCCGGAATCATGATGGAACAGGCGGAAGCAATTGTGGTGAATCCCATGGGATTTAATCTTCTTCTCAACAGAAAGCAGATGGAGATCATCGCGGGGCAGGGCCAGAAATAATACTGAATAAGTAAACACCAGGATCAGGAAATCAGCAGTCTGTTTATGCGGAAGCATGAATGGATTCCGATTCCGTTTCCTGGTGCTTTTTTTGTTATGAAAATTAACTGTTTTCAAACTGTGTATGATGTGCTACTATATGTGTAACAAAAGACAAGGGGGCTGTTATATGGTTATTGAAATAGATTTTAACAGCGACGAGGCCATTTATGTACAGCTGATGAATCAGATCATCCTTGGAATCGCCACATCCAGATTACGGGAAGGGGATCCTCTTCCGTCGGTAAGACAGCTGGCGGATACCATCGGCATCAATATGCATACGGTAAATAAAGCATACGCACTTCTTAGGCAGGAGGGGTTTGTGACTATCGACCGGCGTAAAGGCGCTGTGATCGCGGTAGATGTGGATAAGATCAAGGCTCTGGAGGAAATGAAACAGAATCTGGTAGTTGCCATGGCCAGAGGCTGCTGCAAAAATGTGACCAGAGAAGAAGTTCATGCTCTCATAGATGAGATTTACGACGAATACGGAATTGACAGTTAGGAGGAGACAATGGGAAAAAAATTTACAAGGCAGGCCCTTAATGCGCTGACTCTGGCGAAAAAAGCGGCACAGTCTTTAAATCACAGTTATATCGGGACGGAACATATCCTTGCCGGACTTCTGAAAGAGCCGGAGGGGACGGCAGGCCGCATTCTGGAAGAGTTCGGGGTGGAAGAGGAACGGCTTACCGAGCTGATCTGCAGTCTGGTAGCGCCGCCCGATAGTATTATAGTGGAGCGGACGCCGGAATACAGCCCGCGTGCTGAACGGCTGCTGGAGACAGCGGCGGCGGAGGCGGCTGCGCAGAAAGAAGAGTTGGCGGGCACAGAGCATATTCTTCTTGCCATGCTGAAGGAAACAGATTCCGTGGCTACGAGACTGCTCTACACTATGGGGATCAATATCCAGAAACTGTATGCGGCGGTTCTTGGAGCCATGGGAATCGACGGGGAAGCTGCAGCTGGTGAGATGCAGGCTGCAAAAGCCATGCAGAAGAAAAACGGTTCCGGCACTCCCGTGCTTGACCAGTACAGCCGTGATCTGACGGCTATGGCCGCAGAAGGAAAACTGGATCCCGTGGTGGGAAGAGACCGGGAGATCGCGCGTATTATCCAGATCCTCAGCCGGCGGACTAAGAATAATCCCTGTCTGGTGGGCGAACCCGGCGTAGGTAAAACCGCTATTGCCGAAGGTCTTGCACAGCGGATCGTATCCGGTGTGGTTCCGGACACGGTAAAAAATAAGCGGGTGGTTGTACTGGATCTTTCCGGTATGGTAGCAGGAAGTAAATACAGAGGAGAATTTGAAGAGCGTATCCGGAATGTGGTGGATGAAGTGAGGGAGAACAGAGGCATTCTTCTTTTTATTGACGAGCTGCATACCATAATCGGAGCAGGCGGCGCGGAAGGCGCTCTGGATGCTTCCAATATCCTGAAACCCTCTCTTTCAAGAGGAGAGATACAGCTGATCGGAGCGACTACTCTGGAGGAATACCGTAAATATATCGAAAAGGACGCCGCTCTGGAGAGGAGATTTCAGCCTGTGACAGTAGAAGAACCTACAGAGGAAGAGGCGCTGGAAATTCTGAAAGGGCTGCGGCCATACTATGAGAAGCACCATGGAGTTGTGATCGAAGACGGCGCTCTTGAAGCAGCGGTGAAAATGTCCGTTCGGTATATCAACGATCGTTTTCTTCCGGACAAAGCCATCGATATCATCGACGAGGCCGCGTCCAAAGTGCAGATCGGCGGATATAAAGGCCTGGCAGGAACGGAAGCTCTGGAGGAAGAAATCCGTGCAGCTTTGCAGGAAAAGGAGGAGGCTGTGCGGTCCGGGAATATCGCTCTGGCAAAAGAGGCGCAGAAAAGACAGAACGAAGCAGAGGACAGTCTGGAGGCATATAAACTCCGTGAAGAACGGAGAAACCGCAGAAAATCGCTGGTTGTCACAGAAACATCTGTGGCGGATATTGTTTCAGACTGGACAAAGATTCCTGTGCAGCGTCTGACCGAGGGAGAGTCAAAGAGACTGGCACATCTGGAAAAAGAACTTCACAGACGCGTGATCGGACAGGATGAGGCGGTGAAAGCAGTGGCGCAGGCAGTAAAGAGGGGCAGAGTAGGACTTAAAGATCCCGGACGCCCTATTGGATCTTTCCTTTTCCTCGGACCTACCGGCGTGGGAAAAACAGAACTTTCCAAAGCGCTTGCGGAAGCTGTGTTCGGAAGCGAACAGGCCATGATCCGTGTGGATATGTCGGAATATATGGAGAAACACAGTGTGTCCAAACTTATCGGATCTCCGCCGGGATATGTGGGATATGATGAAGGGGGACAGCTCAGTGAAAAAGTAAGGCGTAATCCATATAGTGTGCTTCTGTTCGACGAGATCGAGAAGGCGCATCCGGATGTATTTAATATTCTTCTTCAGGTTCTGGACGACGGACATATCACAGACGCCCATGGGAGAAAGGTGGATTTTAAACAGACCATTATCATCATGACCTCCAATGCAGGAGCCCAGGCGATCATTGAACCGAAGAAACTGGGATTTATGTCCGCGCAGGATGAAAAACAGGATTATGAGAGAATGAAATCCAATGTGATGGAAGAGGTAAGGCGTCTGTTCCGTCCGGAATTCCTTAACAGGATCGATGAGATCATGGTATTCCATCCGCTGAACAAACAGCATATCCGCAGGATCGTCACCCTTCTCCTGAAAAATCTGGAACTGCGGTGCCGGGAACAGATGGATATCCAGCTTAAGATTACAGATTCTGTAAAAAACTATCTTGCTGAAGCCGGTTATGACAGCAAATACGGCGCACGGCCTCTTCGCCGTGCGATACAGACGAAACTGGAAGATACCCTGGCAAACGAGATTCTGGAAGGAAACATCAGACGCGGCGATACGGTAAAGGTGCAGCTCCATCAGAAAACCCTGAAGTTTGTCTCTGTACGTGAAAATACTTCTCCGGAAAAAATTTAAATTACCTGAAACGAATTATGAAAAAGATATTAAATATACAGAAGTCTACTGTTCAAAAAAAGGGCTGAATGGTATAATAAATCATATAAAAACAACAGAAGAGTCTTAGGGAGGACATAAGGATATGGCAGTAGTAAAAGAACTGATCCGCACAGAGGAAAGTGGAAATATCAGTTTCGGAAATTATGAACTGGATCAGAAATCCAAGGTATCTGATTACCAGCATCAGGGAGATGTTTATAAAGTCAAAACCTACCGGGAGATCACGAAACTGGAGCGCAACGGAATGTTTGTTTATGAATCGGTTCCCGGAACTGCGGTTTTTGAACTGGAACAGGACGGTTCATCCATGAGTTTTCGTGTTGAAGGCGGAGAAGACGCACAGATCACAGTAGGTATGGAGGCTGACTGTAAATACGATGTGGTGATCAACGGAGCTGACGCAGGAACAATGAAGACCAATCTGGGCGGCAAGCTTTCTTTCAGCGCGGAACTTGGCGGACAGGATTCGGTAGAAGTGAAGATCAGGAAATGCTGAAAAACAGAAAAACAGTTTATTTTTGTCAGGAATGCGGCTATGAATCTTCGAAGTGGATGGGACAGTGCCCGGCATGTAAGGCCTGGAATACTTTTGTGGAGGAGACTGTATCCACGAAAAAAAGTACAGGAACAGCGTCCTCATCCGGGAAGAATGTAGGACGGGCAGAACCATTAAAACTGAAGGATATCCGTCTTTCAGAGGACGAGAGGGTCCTTACGAAGATCACAGAGCTTGACAGAGTGCTTGGGGGCGGAATTGTCCCTGGCTCTCTTGTCCTTGTGGGTGGAGATCCGGGAATCGGAAAATCCACCCTTCTTTTACAGGTGTGCAGGAATCTTGCCCTGGACGGGAAGAACGTCCTGTATATTTCAGGAGAGGAATCTGCCCGCCAAATCAGGATGAGGGCGGACCGTATCGGCGAATTTAACGAGAATCTGCAGATCCTCTGCGAGACGAATCTTGAGACGGTAAGAGAAGTGATCGAGAGAAGGAAGCCGGATACGGTTGTGGTGGATTCTATCCAGACCATGTTTCATGAAGAAATCAGTTCCGCCCCCGGGAGTGTTTCCCAGGTTCGGGAGTCCACGAATATCCTGATGCAGATCGCCAAGGGACTTGGGGTATCGATCTTTATTGTGGGCCATGTGACGAAAGAGGGAAATGTGGCCGGCCCCAGAGTTCTGGAACATATGGTGGATACGGTGCTTTATTTTGAAGGAGACCGTCATGCATCCTACAGGATACTCCGGGCGGTCAAAAACAGATTCGGTTCCACCAATGAGATCGGCGTCTTTGAGATGAGAAACACCGGGCTTTCGGAGGTGAAGAATCCGTCGGAATTTATGCTGAACGGGAAACCCAACGGTACATCAGGATCAATAGTCGCCTGCTCCATGGAGGGAACCAGACCAATTCTCGTAGAGATCCAGGCGCTTGTGTGTCAGAGTAATTTCGGCATTCCCAGGCGAACTGCTGTAGGAACGGATTTTAACCGTGTTAATCTTCTGATGGCTGTGCTGGAGAAAAAAGTCGGGATTCACCTGGCTTCCTGCGACGCTTATGTAAATATCGCGGGCGGTATGAAAATGACGGAACCGGCCATAGACCTGGGGATTTCCCTGGCAGTGGTGTCCAGCTGTAAGGATATCGTGATTCCGGATTCTGTGATGGCGTTTGGAGAGGTAGGATTAAGCGGAGAAGTCCGCGCTGTGAGTATGGCTTCCCAGAGAGTGGCAGAGGCTAGGAAACTGGGGTTTGATACAGTGATCCTTCCCGAAGTATGCCGCAGTTCTATGGGAGAACAGAAAGGCGTAAAGCTGGTTTATGTATCCTGGATCCAGGACGCCATAAGATATATTATGAATAATCCGGGAAAAGAATAGCTCAGAATATCTGCAGTTCATATAAGGACTGCAGATGTTTTTGTCAAATGGGGAAGAATTAAGTGCGCAGACTCGCAGGAGAGTTTTGAACATAGGAGTGGGAAATGACAGAAGCAGTTGTATTTGATATGGACGGCGTAATTTTTGATTCAGAGGCGCTTGTAATGAAAACCTGGAAAATGGTAGCGGAGAAATATGGTTTTGGCGATATTGAGTCCGTATGCCGTCAGTGTCTGGGGACAAACGCAGCGGCAACACGGCAGATCTTTCTGGACGCATACGGAGAGGAATTTCCGTATGACGACTATAAGAAAGAAATGTCCGAACTGTACCATATGGAGGCGGCGGGAGGAAATCTTCCTGTGAAACCCGGAGTCAGGGAGATACTAAAGTACTTGAAGAACGCAGAAATTAAAACCGGCCTGGCAACATCTACCAGAGAAGCTGTCGTCCGGAAAGAACTGGCGGAAGCCGGAATTATAGAGTTTTTTGACGTGATCGTATGCGGCGATATGGTGGAGAGAAGCAAGCCGGCTCCCGACATCTATCTGGAGGCGTGCAGAAGGCTTCAGGTGCGGCCGGAGGATTCGTGCGCGGTAGAAGATTCCTATAACGGAATCCGTGCCGCCCACGCAGCGGGAATGAAGCCGGTCATGGTGCCTGATCTTGCAGAACCTACAGAAGAAATGGAGAAGCTTGCAGAATGCATCCTGCCTTCATTGCATGAGGTCAGGGAGTATCTGGCCGGACAGAGATAAGTCAGAACGTACGCTGACTGAAGATAACGCTGAAAATCACAGCGATCACACGGTTTGGAGCTTGTTGCCCCTGTACACCGACGCTGACGGTTGAAAATATATAAAAATTAAAATACCGGTTGACAGCCTGGTGAAAGAGTGGTATCCTAATCAGGCTGTCAAAAAACATCTTATGAACATACAATTTAAACAATTGTAAAAATTGAAAAAAGTTGTTGACATAAGATGGAAAGTATGATAGAGTAAGTAAGCTGTCAAGAGGACAGACACAGCGGAGCCATTACGACTTCCGGGAAGCTGTGGAAGCAGCAAAAAATATCCTGAAAAAA
>DWXL01000078.1 GCA_019119235.1 Candidatus Blautia excrementigallinarum
TGAATAACTCTGTTATTGATTTTGTAAAGGAGATGCTTTATGACTATCCGCCATCTGAAAATTTTTATTGCTGTGGCCGAGACGGGCTCCATGAGCGCCGCTGCCAACCGTCTTTATCTCACCCAGCCTACGGTAAGCCAGGCTGTACGTGATCTGGAAACTCATTATCAGGTGCAGCTTTTTGAACGGCTGCACAAGAAACTTTTTATCACGGAACAGGGGCAGCAGCTTCTGGATATGGCCCGTATGGCTGTAGGCAATTTTGACAGCCTGGAGCTGTCCATGCAGAGATTTCAGGAACGGCTCTCGTTCCGTATCGGCGCTTCCCTCACTGTAGGCACATGCCTCATGTCCAGCGTGATCTCTGATATGGAAAATTCCTGTCCTAAAATGGATATTTATTCTTTTGTGAGCAATACCGAAGAAATCGAACAGAAGCTTCTCCGACGGGAACTGGACGCCGCCGTTGTGGAGGGTACGATCGAATCTCCCCGTCTGGCCGCCGTTCCGATCGTGGAAGATTCTCTCGTCCTGGTCTGCGGTAAAAACCATGAATTTTATCAGAAAGATGTTGTTTACGCTTCTGAACTGGAAGGGCGTAAGTTCGCAATACGGGAAAAGGGCAGCGGCACCAGGAAGCTGTTTGAACAGTATCTTTCTGCTCATAACATACATATACAGACTTCCTGGGAAGCCAACTGCCCCCGTACGATTCTGAATGCCGTGATCCATAACAACGCTCTGGCCGTTATCTCCCAGCGGCTTTTAAAGCATGAGATCCTTCACCATTCCGTAAAGATTTTTCACTATGAAACAGGCGAATGGGACCGTAGCTTCAAACTTGTGTATCTGAAGAAAAATTCAGACGGCAGTTCCCGCTCTGATTCCGGAGAGATCCGTTATCCCTCTCCCTGCATCAAAAATCTGCGGGATGTGCTGGAAAAATACCGGACGCTGCCCCGCCCCGACGGCTTTCCCGCCTGTGTGCTGAAAAATGATGTTTAACGCATGATTCTGATAACAGAGGTCAGATCAATAAAATACGTCATAGTTACTCTGTCCTCAGCGCGGTCACCGGATCGCTCTTGGCCGCCTTTTTGGAGGGGATCAGTCCTCCGAGGAGTGTGAGTAAAATACTCAGGACGATGAGAACCACCGCTGCTCCTGCCGGCAGAACGGCATTAATATCTGTTCTTCCCGCAATAGAATGTATAATCTGGTTTCCCGGTATCAGCAGGAGAAGTGTGATGACAATTCCCATAAGTCCCGCGCAGAAACCGATGATAAAGGTTTCCGCATTGAATACCTGGGAGACATTCCGCTTCGACGCCCCGATAGCTCTCAGGATACCGATCTCCTTCTTCCGCTCCAGAACGCTGATATAGGTGATAACGCCGATCATAATCGAGGAAACCACCAGAGATATCGCTACGAACGCCACCAGGACATAACTGATCACATTCACGATATCCGTCACAGAGGACATCAGGGTCCCCACCATATCCGTGTAGGTGATCGCTTTTTCCTCTTCGCCGGAAGCCTCCATTTCTTCATTGTATTCATCCAGGATATTCAGGATCTGTTCCTTACTCTCGAAGTCTTTCGGATAGATGGAGATTCCGCCCGGACTGTTTTTGTCCGCGTATCCCAGTCTTCTGAGGTTATTCTCATAAGCCGCGTCCTCGTCTGACATCATGGAAGTGAGAAGCTCTGTAAGCTCATCCTGATCCATATTAACCTGAATGGCGTTCATAAAGGCATCCTCATCGATACTGACGGAATTTTCCATGGATGAACTCATCTGCCCCAGCGCCTGCTGAATGGCGTTCGCCATAGACGTCCCGATCTGCCCGACAGCCTGCTGCATGGCCCCGGATATATTTCCGCCGATCCGGCTCATCATCCCCTCCATGGCGGTACTGATCTGTTTTGCAACTTCCGAACTGATTTCCACGCCTTCCTCCTGAAGAATCCCGGACAGACCTGCCGCAGCCTCGTCCATGTCTATCACTTCTCCAAGGTTATCATACAGCCGCTTCCGGCCTTCCTCTGACTTCAGATATTCCATATAAGCCTGTCCGAGGGCTTCTGCGTCCGGAAGCAAAGTTTCTGCGGCATAAGCCCGATACCCATCCAGAAGCCCGGCCAGTATCCGGCTGATCTGTTCAGGTTGTATCCGGACATCAATGCTTTCCCTGATCACCGCCTCAGCCTGTGCAGTCAGGTTCTGCTGTACTTCTGGAAGCTGAAGATAAGCAAGAATTGTAGCCACACTGGACTCTTCTATGTTATTTTCCTTCGCATAATTCTGATAATCTGTCACCAGCTGTGCCGCAATTTCCCACAGTCTCTCTGTAGGGATTTGCACATCAACATCCGACAGGATAATCTCCCTGATCCCGTCCTTAAGAATATTCTGTGCCTGCTCCGTGTTGAGATATTCCTGAAAATGTTCTGCCGGATCTTTTATTTCAATATCAGAATCCTCCGGCAGACTCTCCTGAAATCCGAGGATCATATCCTGCATCATGTTCTGCAGTTCTTCCGGCGAAATCTCCATGTCTATTTTTCCACTGAGATCTTCTAATTTTTTACCGAGATCCTCCGCCGCCTCCGGAAGCATTCCCTCCAGATCCAGATCCATAAGGCCGCTCAGATCCAGGTCTTCTCCGTCCATCTGGAACGCCCCTTCCAGAGCCGACGTATCGATATCCATATTGGAAAGGCCCGAAAGATCCAGACCGGAGAACGCGTCCTCATCGATCTGAAAGGCCTTTGCCATAGCGTCCCCGTCTACAGTAAACAGAGAAGAAACATCAAATTCATCATCCTCGTCCTCTTCCCCGAATTCTTTTCCGGTAAACACATTGATGTTCCTGTTCTGAAGCTGATTCTTCACGATCCGGCTGTCTGCCGCCTGTTCGATCACATAATCGGTAAGCTCCGGAGTGTATCCGATTCCGCTGGAAAGCATGGCGATATCCGTTCCTTCCGCAGGCTTTACAATCCCCACGATAGTCAGATCCTGCCCCTTGCTTACAAGATCCTCCATATATTCCTCATCACCGGATTTGTCCGTCCAGACATTATATTCACTGTCATATTCATAGCAGTCCGCGCTGCTGACAAGTTTAAACTGGATCCCCAGTATCTCGTCATAGGAATAAGGGCGGATATCGTCCGGGGTTTCCACGGTTTCCTCCTCCGCGAACTGCTCCACCATTCTGTCCAGTTCCTCTCCGTCCCTCAGGCCCAGCGTATAGAGCATAAGATCGCTGACATTCCCGTTGGAGGTAAGAACCAGGACGCATTCGTCACAGGACTGCGGCCAGCGCCCTGCCATCACTTCATACTGGTCTTCATAAAGCCCGGAATCCGCAGGCATTTCATAAAACATGTCCGTGTTCATGCTCATGGACATGAGGCTGTTGGAGCTCTGGGAAGATCCCAGACCCAGCGGAGAAAACGATTTGTCAGGATTGACCTGGCGGATGCCGTTCTCTGTCTCAAGATAAATCTGCGGCGATACATTATAGCTGTATTCTATGGAATTCACATACGGATCCATGCCGCTCTCTCCGCTGTCCAGCCAGGTCTTCAGCGACGCCAGATCGTTGGAGTCCATCTTGGAGAACATATTTGTGACCATCTCGCTGACGCCCACTTCTCCCTCCCCCGCAGAAGCCCGCGCGCTGGCCGCGTCCACCATCATGGCGGTAAGATCCACGCCGGTACTTGTGATCTCCAAAGGGTATTCTGAAAGAGTATTTTCTTCCACCGACTGTATGTAGGCGTTGACGCCCGTAGACAGCGACAGGATCAGGGCGATCCCGATAATGCCGATGGAACCGGCAAAAGAAGTAAGGATCGTTCTGGCTTTCTTTGTCCTGAGATTATTAAAACTGAGAGACAGCGCCGTCAGAAACGACATGGAGGATCTCCCCATATTCCTGTGGGAGGGTTCCTCCAAGGCTGATTCGTCCACCTCAAAGGGCATGGAATCCGAACGGATCTTTCCATCCCGGAGTTTGACAATGCGGGTGGCGTACTGCTGGGCGAGCTCAGGATTGTGCGTTACCATGACCACCAGACGTTCCTTTGCCACCTCTTTCAACAGGTCCATCACCTGCACGCTGGTATCACTGTCCAGAGCGCCCGTGGGTTCGTCCGCCAGAAGGATCTCCGGATCATTTACCAGAGCTCTGGCTATGGCTACCCTCTGCATCTGACCGCCGGACATCTGGTTTGGTTTTTTGTGAAGCTGATTTCCCAGTCCCACCTGTTCAAGGGCTTTCTTCGCTCTTTCCCGCCGTTCCGTCCTCGAAATTCCCGAGATGGTCAGCGCCAGCTCCACATTGGAAAGAACTGTCTGATGAGGGATCAGATTATAGCTCTGAAAAACAAATCCGATCGTGTGATTCCTGTAGGAATCCCAGTCCCGGTCCTTATATTTCTTTGTAGATATACCGTTAATGATCAGATCGCCGCTGTCATACCGGTCCAGTCCTCCGATGATATTAAGAAGCGTTGTTTTTCCTGATCCGCTGGGACCCAGGATAGCCACGAATTCATTTTCGCGGAGGTTCAGGCTGACTCCGTCAAGCGCCTTCTGCACCAGATTACCGGTCTTATACTCCTTGTGGATTTCCTTGATCTGAAGCATTTACCAATCTTCCTTTCTCATGCTGTCTATGCTTTTTATTTCGTTCCTTCCGGAATCCTTTCCCGTCCAATATTCATCTATTCTAGCACAACTGGCGGATTTTTTCCATGCCGGCAAAAAAAAGTCTCTTCAAAAAAAGCCTTCCCGAAACATAGGTTCCGGGAAGACTCCTGAATTTAATTCTTAATAATTCTTAGTAATTCTCGCAGTTGATCTCGAAATAGCTCTGGGGATGATTGCAGGTCGGACAAACTTCCGGAGCGGAAGTTCCAACTACAATGTGTCCGCAGTTGCGGCATTCCCAAACTTTAACCTCGCTTCTGGCGAACACTTCCGCCGCCTCCACATTGCGGAGCAGCGCGCGATAGCGCTCTTCATGATGTTTCTCGATGGCAGCCACAAGGCGGAATTTCTGCGCAAGTTCCGGGAATCCTTCTTCCTCTGCGGTCTTTGCAAATCCGTCGTACATATCTGTCCACTCGTAATTCTCACCCTCTGCGGCGTGGAGCAGGTTCTCCGCGGTATCGCCAATGCCGTTCAGTTCTTTGAACCACATCTTCGCATGCTCTTTCTCATTGTCCGCCGTCTTCAGGAAAAGTGCGGCGATCTGCTCATAGCCCTCTTTTTTGGCCTTGGAAGCAAAATAAGTGTACTTATTGCGCGCCTGTGATTCACCGGCAAAAGCAGCCTCCAGATTCTTCTCTGTCTGTGTTCCTGCATACTTACTCATAGATTTGTCCTCTCTTTCTTATGATTGGGATTAAATGTTCAGAAGATCACTGTATACCTTCAAAGCGCCGTCTGTCTCATGGGCAAGGACACGTTTTGCAAGCACCTTGCCGAGCTGAACGCCTTCCTGGTCGAAACTGTTCAGATTCCATACGAATCCCTGGAACATTACCTTATTCTCGAAGTGCGCCAAAAGTGCGCCCAGGCTGCGGGGGTTCAGCTGATCTCCAATAATAATGCTGGAAGGACGTCCTCCCTCGAAATTCTTATTGCGGTTTTCGTCTGACTTGCCGCAGGCAAACGCCATGATCTGCGCCGCAACGTTTGCGCAGAGCTTCTGCTGGCTTGTCGTTCCCTGGATCACAACGTCTGTATCCATCTGATTATGTCTGAATCCAACAAACTGAAGCGGCACGATATCTGTTCCCTGATGCAGGAGCTGATAGAAGGAGTGCTGTCCGTTCGTTCCGGGTTCTCCGAAGATCAGCGGTCCGGTCACATAGTCCACCGGCTCTCCGAAACGGTTCACGGATTTACCGTTGGATTCCATATCCAGCTGCTGCAGATGTGCCGGGAAACGGCTCAGCGCCTGTGAATAAGGCAGAACCGCGGTGCTGGGATAACCCAGTACGTTTCTCTCATATACGCCGATCAGAGCGTCCAGCATATCCGGATTCTCCATTACGTCCTTCTCTGCCGCCAGTTTGTCCTCTTCTGCCGCTCCATCCAGGAACTGCGCGAAAACTTCCGGTCCGAACGCCAGGGAAAGAACAGCTCCGCCTACTGCGGATGTGGAAGAATAACGTCCGCCGATATAGTCGTCCATAAAGAATGCGGCCAGATAATCGTCGCTCTTTGCAAGCGGCGAAGTCTCGCTGGTAACGGCGATCATGTGTTTCGAAGGATCCAGTCCCGCGTTCTTCAGCGCGTCTTTCACAAAGGATTCATTTGTCAGTGTTTCCAGGGTCGTGCCTGACTTGGAAACAAGGATAAAGATCGAATGAGCCACGTCGATGGTATTCAGCACGCCTGCCGCGTCGTCGGGATCCACGTTGCTGATAAATTTCGCTTCCATTTTGAACGCGTTGTTTTTCTTCGCCCAGTTCTCAAGAGCAAGATACATCGCACGGGGGCCGAGATCGCTTCCGCCGATACCGATCTGAACAACTGTAGTAAATTTCTCACCCGCTCCATTGGTGATCTGGCCGCTGTGTACTTTACCTGCAAACTCCGCGATCCTGTTCTGCTGCTCCACATAAAAAGCGCGTTTGTCAACGCCGTCTGCTTCTACTGTATCTCCCAGCTGTCCGCGGGTCAGGTGATGGAGAACCAGTCTCTTCTCTCCTGTATTGATCATTTCGCCGTTATAAAGGGCCTTGAACTTCTCAGCAAGCTGTGCTTCCTCAGCCAGCTTCTTCAGCGCTTCAAGTACGCCTTCGTCCACCGGTCTGGCAGCGTAGTTAAAAGCAAGACCTTCTGCCATCGGGGTGCTGTAGTTTTTCACACGCTCCGCGCCATTCTCTCCGCTCATGGCTTCCTGAAGGTTTACTTTTTTTACATCAAAAAGTCCCTTATAGGAAGAAAGCTTATCCAGGTTATTCCAGGTGATCATGTTTTGAATCCTCCTTACATTTCATCTGTACATTAACAGATTTTTCTCTTATAAGATTGATTATAATATCAATCTTATGGAAATTCAAGAATTCTCTGACAGACTGCTGATTAAAATTTCAAAAGAAACGTTATATATTGACACAGATATTTTCCCGGTGGTATTTTCTATACAGGAGGCATGAAAAAATGACAGAATCGACATTTGTAAATAAAAATAACCCTAAGAGCAATACAGCTTCATCCGATATCGTCCGCGGCCGTCT
>DWXL01000079.1 GCA_019119235.1 Candidatus Blautia excrementigallinarum
CCGGATATGGACAACTATCAGGATTTCCTTGACGGAGAAGTTCGTTACAATTCTCTGAAACGTCAGAATCCGGAAAAGGCCGCAAGACTGTTTGCTAAGAATGAATCTGAAGCAAAAGAAAGATATGATTACCTGAGCAAACTTACCGCTCTTTATGGTAAAGAAGACTAAGTTCTGACAGGGAGCCGCGGTACATCCGTACCGCGGCTCTTTTATACTTTCAGTGATTCGAAAAAATTATGAGTAAAAGATTTTTATTAAATAAAGAGAGAAGAAATTTTTATGCTGCCTATACGCTGGTATTCGCAATACTGGCGCTGATCCTGTACCTGCATTTTTACCTGAACGGAAAATCGCTGATATGGAGCCATGACGGCGTTCCCCAGCATCTGAACGCCCTGGCGTATTACGGCGGATATTTGAGAGATATCCTGAAATCCATATTTATAGATCATGATCCGGCAATCCCCATGTGGGATATGAATATCGGATACGGATCGGATATCCTGACGACGCTCCACTATTATGTGATCGGAGATCCCCTGACTCTGCTTTCCGTATTTGTGCCGGCAGAACATACGGAGATTCTCTATGAAGCGCTGGTATTTTTGCGGATCTATCTTGCGGGTATCGCGTTTTCCAGGTACTGTTTTTACCATGAAAATTCCAGACAGGCCGTATTTCTCGGCGTCTTTATCTATATTTTTGCAGGATGGACGAGCTACGCCGCCATGAAACATCCGTATTTCGCCAATCCCATGATTTATCTTCCCCTGGTGCTCATGGGAATCGATAAGATATACAGAAGAGAGAAACCATATGTTTTTATCTGGTCTGTAACACTTGCAGGAGTTTCCAACTTTTACTTTTTCTATATGATCGGGATATTCATGGTGCTTTATGCAGCCTTTGAATACTTTCATATATTTGAAAAACGTTCTCTGAAAGATATCGGAAGATGGCTTGCCGTATTTGCCGGTTACTCCCTGATCGCAGTGATGATGGCGGCGCTTGTTCTTCTGCCGGTGCTGATCCCGCTTTTTGGAACGCAGAGATTCCAGGCGGAGAATTATGTTCCGCTTCTGTACGACCGGATTTACTATGAGAAATATCTTGGCTGCCTCATCGGGGAAAATATGATCCAGTGGGGAGTTGCGGGATACTCCGCTGCGGCTATGGCAGGCGTGTTTGTCATGTTTTCGAAAAAGAAGAAGTATATGAGCCTGAAGGCGGGTTTTCTTCTTCTGAACATTTTCCTGCTCATTCCCTTTGCCGGTCATGTGCTCAACGGTTTTTCCTATGTGTCCAACCGGTGGATTTGGGCCTATGGAATGCTGATCGCCTATATCTGTGTGAAAATATATCCGGAGCTTTTTACCCTTACCATAAAGGAAAAACGGCGGATATTTGTAATGACGCTGATCTACAGCGTGGCGGCCCTGTTCTGGCAGGTGTCCCGAACAGAACGGAATATGATGGCTGTGTTGATCCTGATATCCACATCGGCGGTCGTCCTCTGTTTCGGCAGCGTGTATGTGCGAAGAAGAAGTCTCTCTCTGCTCCTTGGAAGTCTCACTGTGGCGGGAATCCTTCTTAACATCAGTTACCAG
Source organism: Candidatus Blautia excrementigallinarum (assembly GCA_019119235.1). GTDB lineage: Bacteria > Bacillota > Clostridia > Lachnospirales > Lachnospiraceae > Blautia_A > Blautia_A excrementigallinarum. The sequence goes on from DWXL01000079.1 coordinate 1,611, forward strand.
TATTCACTGGAAAAGGATTATCTCTCCGAATTTTCTGATCAGGGAGAAGCTGTGGAAAAACTGGAATCAGGTACGGATCTTGCAGTGCTGGATGCAGAAGATGATTCTCTTTACCGCTACGATCAGCTGGACGCTCTCTCCTGCGACAATTCCTCCATGTATATGGGGACTAATGGTACGTCCTATTATTTCAGTGTGGCAAGCGGAAGTATCGGAACCTTTTTTGACGAGATGTATTTGAATACGCCATGGGAACAGCATTATGAGAATCTGGACGGACGTACGATCCTGGACCGCCTTGCTTCTGTGAAGTATTTCGTGATCAAAAATGAAGAAAACCAGTATCTTCCCTATGGATATCAATGGCTGTCGGGGACTGCGGAAAAGAACGGAAAGACTTATGAGGCCTACAGGTGCCAGGATGCGCTTCCGGTGGGATATACCTATGATTCCTATATTTCCCGTGAAGAATATGAGAAAATGAGCGTCACAGAAAAACAGCAGGCGCTTCTTCAGGGAATCGTCCTGGAAACAAGCAGTCTTCCGGAAACAGATACAGAGTTTAACGACCGGGAGCTTCCCTACACCGTGACAGAAGGGAGAGGATGCCGTATGGAAGACGGGAAGATCACTGTGACGGAAGAGGGAGCGAAGCTGAAGCTGTCTTTTGAAGGTGTGGAAGAAAGCGAGACTTATCTGATCACAGAGGGACTGGACTATGACGCTCTTTCTCCCGGAGAACTCGTCAGCGGGAAAGAGTGGAAAAAAATGACCCGCTATGAGAAAAATCAGGTACTTGAAGAGGACAGCCGCTGGCGTTACTGGAAGGAGAGCCAGGAGGCTTCCATAGAGGTAAGCGGGGCCTTTCCGGACAAAAAAATAAAGATTTACACAGATAGATACAACGCCTACAGTGGAAAGCATAATTTTCTCTGTAATGTGGGCTACAGCCCAAAACCGGTTCGTACCATTACGCTCACTTTTGAAAATACAGGCGTTTACACTTTTGAGACACTGAAGGTTGTCAGTCAGCCGGTAGAGAATATCGGGCAGCAGACAAGGAATCTGGCGAAAAATGTTCTCACAGACATTCAGACAGGTACGAATTCCCTTACCGGAAGGATTTCTCTTTCTAAACCCAAGGCGTTGCTGATCTCACTTCCATACAGCGAAGGGTTCCGCGCATACGTGGACGGAGAGGAGACGGAACTTCTCAGGGCCAACACCATGTATATGGCGCTGGAACTTGAGGAGGGAGAGCATGAGATCCGCCTGGTTTACTGTACGCCGTACCTGAAAGTCGGGGCGTGCTTGACTTTGGCCGGAGCTGTGTGTTACATTTGTCTGGTATCTTTTAACCATATGAATAAAAAGAAAAAGAGGATACAGAAAGTATGAGTGTTTTATCAGTAGTGCTCCCGGCTTATAATGAAGAACTGATGATAGCAAAAACCTGCCGTGTTCTCGGAGAAGTACTGAACGAAGCCGGAATAGGTTATGAACTTGTTCTGGTGGACGACGGATCCCGGGATAATACATGGACGGAGATAGAAAAAGCGGAGAAAAAAGATCCTCATATCGTGGGGGTTCGTTTTTCCAGGAATTTTGGCAAGGAAGCGGCTGTGTTCGCAGGCCTTGCCCAGGCAGGAGGCGATGTGGTTGCGGTCATGGACTGTGACCTGCAGCATCCTCCCCAGGTTCTTCCGGAGATGTACCGGCTGTGGCAGGAAGGATACCAGGTGATCGAGGGCATCAAAAAGTCCAGAGGCCGGGAAAGCTTTTTCCATAAAAAATGTGTCGGCTTTTTTTATGGCATTATGTCGAAGGCTACTAAAGTAAATATGCAGAATACTTCTGATTTTAAAATGCTTGACCGGCAGGCAGTGGACAGCATCCTGTCCATGCCGGAGAGAAATATGTTTTTCCGGGCAACGTCTTCCTGGGTGGGCTACAGAAGCACTGCTGTGGAATTCGAAGTGCAGGAAAGAGCTGCGGGGGAATCAAAATGGTCCTCCTGGTCGCTGATCAGATATGCGTTTACCAATATAGTGGCGTTTACTACGGTTCCGCTGCAGTTTGTCACGGTGGGAGGGGTGATTTCCTTCCTCCTGTCGCTGCTGCTGGCGGTCTATTCCCTGGTGCAGTATTTTACCGGGCATGCGGTAGAGGGATATACCACGATCATCATTGTACTGCTTCTGATCGGAAGCGCGGTAATGATCAGTCTTGGGATCATTGGTTACTATATCGCCAAAATATACGAAGAAGTGAAGCGGCGTCCGCGGTATATCATTTCCAGAATCGTACGGGGAGGAGACAGCAGTAATGAATAAAATAAAAGAACTGATCCTCCGCTTAAACAGAAACGATGTGATCCGATATGTGTTTTTTGGCGGATGCACCACCCTGGTCAATCTTGTGATCTTTTATGTACTGCGGCGGTGCGGCATCGGGCTTATTACCGCCAATATCATATCGATTATTATAGCCATTCTCTTTGCTTATGTAGTGAATTCCAGGTTCGTTTTTCATGATAACTGCAGGACGCTTAAGGACCATTTCCATCCGTTCTGCAAGTTCGTCAGCGCGAGACTTGTGACAATGGTGGTGGAAGTAGGCGGCGTATGGCTCCTGGTGGAGGTTATGGGAATGTACGATATGCTGGGAAAATTCCTGACGCAGTTCATCGTGCTGGTACTGAACTATATATTCAGTAAATTTTTGGTGTTTACTACAGGAAAAAAGGAAAGGAAAGTGTCATGACGTTTGAAGAGACTGTAAAAAATATCTGGCCGGCAGACCGGGAAGCAATGGAAAACGCGCAGAAAAGATGGAACAGTATCGCAAAACCGCTCCATTCCCTGGGTAAAATGGAAACTCTGGTGATCCGGATCGCCGGGATCACGGGAAGCGCTGATATTGATATCCGCAAAAAAGCGCTGGTAGCCATGTGCGCGGACAACGGCGTTGTGGAGGAAGGAGTTACCCAGACAGGACAGGAGGTTACAGCTATCGTTGCTGAGAACTTCCTTTCCGGAGATACTTCCGCCTGCGTGATGTGCAGACAGTGCGGCACAGACGTATATCCTGTTGATGTGGGCATGGCCGTGGATACAAAGGTCTCCACAGAGTTCAAAGTGATGTACGGCACACATAATATGACGAAAGGCCCGGCAATGTCCCGGGAAGATGCGGTGAAGGCCATAGAGGCCGGTATGGAAATGGCGCGGCGCCTGAAGGAAGAAGGATATGGTATCCTGGCAACCGGAGAGATGGGGATCGGAAACACCACCACAAGCAGCGCCGTGGCGGCAGTCCTCCTGGACCGCCCGGTGGAAGAGATGACAGGCCGGGGCGCAGGTCTCTCCAGCGAAGGCCTTCAGAGGAAGATCAATGCCATAAAAACCGCTGTCCGTATAAACGCACCGGATCCCTCCGATCCGGTGGATGTGCTGGCAAAAGTGGGCGGTCTGGATATCGCCGGGCTGGCTGGAGTGTTCCTTGGAGGAGCAGCGTACCGTATCCCGGTGGTCATGGACGGATTTATTTCCTGCGCGGCGGCGCTGGCGGCACAGAGGATCTGTCCGCAGGCGTCGGATTATATGATCGCGTCCCATGTATCAAAAGAGCCGGCGGCAGAGCTGATCCTGAAAGCCCTGGGCAAAGAAGCGGTGATCCACGGAGATATGTGTCTGGGCGAAGGAAGCGGCGCCGTAGCGCTGTTCCCCTTCCTTGACATGGGGATCGCCGTCTATGAATCCATGAGCACTTTTGAAGATATCAAAGTGGACCAGTATGAGGAGCTTGTATAAATGATGATCCTTGTAACAGGAGGCAGCGGCAGCGGTAAATCGGCTTTCGCCGAAAACTGTGTTGTCTCTCTCGGCAGTGAGAAAAGAATCTATATCGCCACTATGTATCCTTATGACGGGGAAAGCCGTAAAAGAGTAAAACGGCACAGAAAAATGCGTGCCGGCAAAGGGTTTGACACATTGGAATGCTATACCGGGCTTTCCGGCGTACATGTGCCGGAAGGATGCACCGTGCTTCTGGAATGTATGTCCAATCTCGTGGCAAACGAAATGTTCCGGGAAGAGGGCGCCCACGAAAAAACTTATGATGAGATCACAAAAGGGATCCTTCATCTGAAAGAACAGGCGGCGCAGCTGATCGTGGTGACGAACGAGATTTTTTCTGAGGCCGTGTGCTATCAGGGTGACACAGAGGATTACCGGCGCTGTCTGGGAAACATAAATCAGTTTCTTGCCGGCCAGTCGGATCTGGCGGCGGAGGTTGTCTACGGGATTCCCGTATACTTTAAAAAGAGCGCGGAGATACCGAAGATAACCGGTGAAGAAAAGACAGATGGGAGAAAAGTATGAAAAGCCTGTGGAACAGTTTTAAGATCGCTTTTTCCATGTTTTCCAAAATCCCCATGCCCCAGGCGGAATGGACGAAGGAAAATATGAAGTATATGTTCTGTTTTTTTCCTTTCATCGGCCTGGTGACAGGGGCTGTATTTACAGCCGTTGCTCTCGCCGGAACCGCGCTGGGATTGGACGGCGTTTTCCGCACGGCTCTGCTGGTGATGATCCCCGTGTTGATAACGGGCGGGATCCATGTGGACGGGCTTCTGGATACGGCGGACGCCTTAAGTTCCTGGCAGGAGAGAGAACGCCGTCTGGAAATCCTGAAAGACTCCCATGCAGGGGCTTTTGCGGTGATCACAGGATGCGTTTATTTCATCTGCTGTTTTGGCGCGTACAGCCAGATTGGGGGAAATATAAAATCGGTACTGATCGTTTCACTGATTTTCGCAGTGTCCCGATGCTTTTCCGGACTGGGGGTAATGACTCTGCCAAAGGCGAAAGAAAGCGGGACGGTAGCGGAGTTTTCCCGAAAAGCGGAAGAGATCACGGTACGGAATGTGCTGATCTGTTTTCTGGTGATCCTGGGGGCGGCGATGGCTCTGGTTCATCCGGTCCTTGGAAGCGCGGCTTTTGTTTCAGCCTTTTTGATCTTTTTGTATTACAGACATACGGCTCTGAAATATTTCGGAGGAACCACGGGAGACCTGTCCGGATTCTTTCTCTGTCTCTGCGAGGCGGGTACTGCGGTGGTGACGGCGGTACTGACGGCGGTACTGTTTTAGAAACGCCGGAAATCATGTATGAAACTATAAGCCGGCGGTCTGACTTATTTTGACAGGATATTTTGAAGTGAGGGAATCGGAAAATGGAGATGATCATTGGAGGGGCTTTTCAGGGAAAAGCTTCTTACGCGGAGAAAATGTACCCGGGTATCCGGTGGGAAAAAGGAGCGGAGCTTTCCGCTGAAGAACTGTTCTGCGCCGAAGGCGTTCTTGGTTTTCACGAATTTATCCGCAGGGAAATGCAGGCGGAAAGGGATACGGAGAATCTGGCGGAAGAACTGATCCGGAGAAATCCCGGGATCATCCTTGTGTCGGACGAGGTGGGATACGGAGTGGTTCCGGTTGACGCTTTTGACAGAGCCTACCGGGAAAGAGTCGGACGCATCTGTACAGAACTGGCTGCTTTCAGCCAAAAAGTAACCCGCGTGATATGCGGAGCAGGGATGGTGATCAAAGATGTTTAAAATCTGGCTGATACGTCACGGGATGACAGCGGGGAATCTGAAGGGAAGATATATCGGAAAAACAGACGAGCATCTCTGCGAACAGGGCAGGAAGGCCCTCTCGGAACTTTCCTACCCGGAACCGGACGAAATATTTGTAAGCCCCATGATCCGCTGCAGAGAAACAGCGGAGATTCTGTTTCCGGGAAAACGTTTCCGCATCATTGACCAGCTCGCGGAGACGGACTTCGGTGATTTTGAGAATAAAAACTACAGAGAGCTTGCAGGCAACCCGCAGTATCAGCAGTGGGTGGACAGCGGCGGAAATCTGCCCTTTCCCGGGGGAGAAAGCAGAGAAGAATTCCGCAGGAGGACTCTGGAAGGGTTTCAGCGTGTGCTCACAGCCTGCGCGCGGGAAAATAAAGGCTCCGCGGCGGTGATCGCCCATGGGGGAACGATCATGACGCTTATGGAAGCCTTCGGATATCCACGGAGAGATTTTTACAGCTGGCATGTAAAAAACGGCCACTGTTATCTGGTAGAGACGGACCTTAAGCTCTGGCAGTCCGGGAGACAGATACTGGAAGTCAGAGAAGAAATCTAGGAACAGGAA
>DWXL01000080.1 GCA_019119235.1 Candidatus Blautia excrementigallinarum
CGGCAGAATGTTCTGAACGTATACGCCTGTATCGCCTGTCCGGAAAAAGAAGACGAATATCTGACGAAGGACAGTATCCGGTTTCATGAACATATGGGCTACCGGATCGTGGCTGAATTCAGGGAGTGCGCATATAAATTCAGACGCTGGTACGGCATGGTATGGATGGAAAAGAGAATCGGGAAACTGGCGGGAAGTCCTTCAGAAGTAAAGAATTTCGCGCAGGTACGCAAACAGTTCGGATTGTAAAGAATATGGAGGCGAAAATGCATGAAAAAGAGAATAGAATATCTGGATTCATTAAAAGCGGTCTGTATTCTGATGGTGGTTTTCTGTCATTTTGTACTGCTCCCTGCTGATTCAGCCGCGGGTAATTTTCTGATGTCGCTGTCATGGGCTGCTGTTCCCTGTTTTATGATGATCTCAGGAGCCCTGATGCATCAGTCTACAACATTTACCTGGAAAAAATACTTTTCCAGAGTTGCGGTGATTTATATCGTTTTGTGTGTTTGGAGAGGAATATACCTTCTGGTAAATCTTATGACAGGAGTGTTTTCTTTTGGAAAACTCCAGATCATACAGTACCTGTTTTTCCTGAAAGATCTTGAGGGGATAAATACAGGTGTTATGTGGTATATGATCGCCTTTCTTTTTGTGCAGATGCTTTATCCGGTCACATATTATCTGTTCCGTGGAATAGATGAAAGCGGAGGGCGCAGGATTCTGTTTTACATGATGTCTGTTGCTTTTGCAGGAGGAATACTCATTCCCTCATGCAGTTGGGCACTGAAATTTATGTGCCGGCTTCTTGGAACGGGAAGCGCGGATTTTGACGGACTGAAAAGGATTATGCCCTTTTCTTCCTATGCGAACATGCTTTTTTATTTTATTGCGGGAGCATTTATTTATGAATACCGCAGACAGATCAGTGACCGGATCAGAACCTTCCGTATGTGGCTCCTGCCGGCGGTGATTCTGGGGACCGGCGGACTGATGACTGTTAAGTATTTTGATTCAGGAACTTTCCGATGGAACAACACTTTTCTTAACGCAGGTTATTCACATATTTTGACAGGGGTAGTAGCGGCGGGGCTTCTGTTGTTTTTTATGGAATATGAAAAGCAGATGACAAAGATCAATCATCTGCTTGGGAAATATATCGGACAGCATACCATGGGGATTTATTATCTGCATTATATCATTCTCACAGTATGTGCCGTTTATCTGTATCCATATTTTGAAAATAAATATTCTCTTGCTCTTAATCTGGCGAAAATGGCAGTAATCACAGCTGTATGTGTTATCATTACCCTGCTGTTGAAAAGAATTCCGGTATTAAAAAAACTTGTACAGTGATCATCAGTGTTTCCGGGACAGCAGTCTGTTCCGGAACTGCCGGTATTTTGTGAGCAGAATATCTTTTGCTTCCGGTTCCAGGATCAGATTCTGTTCATTTTGTTTCAGGATCAGATGTTCTTTTTTCAGACGGAAAGACTTTGTATCAGATGAACACGGAAATCCCTCTTCTGCAGAAAGATTACGGAATCGGATCGTGTGTTCATTGCTGGTCATGCAGAATTCCAGTTTTGTGCGTCCTCTGATACTGTCCAGAGGTATCACAGCCTCAAAGTCTGTAAACTGTGCAAGGGTTCTGCCGAGTGAGCGGAAAACCGTTCGCGGCGTTTCTTTAAAAGAACAGATTTTCTTTGAAACTTTGCTGTCTGAGGTTATACGGACAAAGATTTCAGAAGGAAAAGGAACACGGCAATTCAGTTTTACAGAGCCGTTGATCCGGATACCGTCCGGAATGCTTTCCAGTTTCGTGAGCTTCAGCATATAAGAAGAAAGCGGATGGGTAACGGTGTCGTGGTAGCGGAACCTTGCATCTTCATTAAAATATTCACAGATTCCGGGGCCGGAGTCTTTTTTTATGCTGATAATATAATCTTTCTGTTCTTTTGAGAGGCTTTTCTGTTCCAGAATGATCTGGTCGTCTATAAAAGAGAGCGCATCTGTAAGAAGACGCAGAAACTCATCTTTCTCGTCAGGAGAGAGCACGTTTTCCGGGATTTCTTCTGTACGGAAATAACTCTGAAGACCATACATGAGATTAAACTGTACAAATTTCGGTATAAATCCGAACTGCCTGACGGATGCTCCGATCGCCCAGAAAATATGATTTTTCATACAGTCGAGATACCATTCTCTGTGTTGCCTGGAACAATTGATGGCAGAGTCCATAGTGTTGCGGAACCGGTAATAATACCGTCCGGCCGGGACCACGCCGTAGCGGCTTTTTTTCAGAAGAAGCGACATGATTGCCTTGGCATCTTCTGCATACCGAAGTGAAGTGTCAAAAAAGTCCGGCGTCAACACATCTTTCCTGAAAAAAGAGGAAGAAGCATGCATCTGAACATAGGAATATTGTTTCCGCAAATCGATCATCAGGTTATATTTTGAATTGTATTTGTAGTTCAGACGATGAGGGATTTCTTTTCCTTCAAAGAAAAAAATGGGTACGGATACAAAGTCGATCTCCCGGTCCACTCTTGAAAAATAGTCGTAAACAGCAGAAAGCGTATCCGGCCCGAGTTTATCGTCTGAATCCATAAAATTGACATATCTTCCGCCGGCAAGAGGAATACCTGCATTTCTGGCGGATGAGGCTCCGCCGTTTTGTTTGTGTACTACTTTAATGTTTTCGGGATATTTTTCTTTATAGGTATCGCATATACGGCCGGAATTATCCGTGGATCCGTCATCGATCAATATAAGTTCGACAGAATCCGTAAAACCGATGCTCTGGGAGAGAATACTCTCTACAGCTTCATCAAGGTATTTTTCGGCATTATATACTGCTGTAATTATGGAAAATTTATATCGGTAATGATTTTCTGTCATCATAATAGTTTCTCCACCAAAATTACAATAATTATAATATATACCTGATAACTATGCAACATATTTTTTCAGTACCGGTATCTGATGTATGACAGCAGATATCCCGAAAGAAAAAACGGCAGTGATGAAAAAAATAAGAGGAACTGACAGAAGCGGAGTGAATGTCAGTGTGGTCAGTCCCATCCTTTTCAGCTGCTCCAGAATCAGAACATGTGCCAGGTAGGCGCCAAAACTGTATTTTGAAAGAATAAGAATGATTTTTTTGAATATTTCCCATTGCGGACAGTGATATTTCAGCAGAAGGAAAACGGCAACGCTTTCCAGCAGCACATTGACAGTAAAATCGTCATAATAGGTTCCCCGGGAAACCTGTGTCTTAAGAGAAACACAGGCAGAGATACCTGCTGTAAAAACAAAACCCGCCGCTCCGGCAAGATACAGGAGCCGCCGCTGTTTCCGGCTGAAATCTGTTTTGCTGAGGCAGAAACCCAGAATGAAGTATCCTGTATAACCCAGTACAAGATGAAGATCCATGTCCTCTATATTTTCATTTATTGCAGACACAATTTCATTGAGAAAGCTGCCGCCGAAGTCTTCCGCAAGATTAGTGAACTGAGGCAGAAGAAAGGCAAATACCAGGGTCAGGATCAGAAAATATCCGGTTACAGATGAAGATTCCGTTATTTTTTCGATTATCGGAATGCAGATATAGATCCCGATGATCATAGGAATAAACCACATATGGTAGCGGCCTCTGATCGTATAAAGAAGAATCTGTCCCGGAGTTCCGCCAAGGATCAGCGCGTATATGACGCCCCAGAAAAGCGCGGCGGTGACAAGCCTCAGGATATTGTGCGAATAAATGCTGCGGATGCTGCGGCGCCGGCTAAGAAAGAGTGCTCCGCTGATCATGACGAAAACAGCGACGCACCAGCGCGATATGCTGTCGCAGAAGTTGAAGATCTGCCACTGATATGTATTTACACCGACTTCACGCCAGTTCTGCGCGGAAATATGGAGTAGAATCACGGCAAGCGTGGCAAGGACTCTTAAGTAATCAAGATAAAGGATTCTTCTGCCCGGGGCGGAAGAAGATCCGGATTGATGCAGCTCAGTCATTTTAATCCCTTTCTGAATATAAGTATGTAACCTTTCCGTTTCTGTCTGTCCGGATCGGACATGCATCTGCGCATGTGATTATACCATTTTGATCAGTGCAAAACAACATTCATCGGAGAAAAGAAAGCAAGAAGATTGATGAACAGTTGCATTTATCGGAAAGTTAAGATATTATAGTAGCATGGAAAAATTATATATTATCGTACCCGCCTATAATGAGGCGGAAAATATCAGGCGGCTGATCGACGACTGGTATCCGGTGATCGAAAGACATCCCGGTAACGGAGAATCGAGACTGGTGGTCATCAATGATGGCAGCCGGGACAGAACCTATGAGATACTTAAAGAGTGTGCACGGTCAAGGCCTCTCCTGGAACCATTGACCAAGCCGAACGGAGGACATGGTCCCACATTGCTCTGTGGATATCGTTATGCAATAAAAAATAAAGCCGATTATATTTTTCAGACAGATTCAGACGGACAGACACTTCCAGAAGAATTTGAGGATTTCTGGATAAAAAGGACAAGATATGACGCGGTACTGGGAGACCGGAGAGACCGCCAAGACGGTATGTCGAGAGTTTTTGTGGAAAATACGCTGAGAATGATCCTGCGGCTGTTTTTCGGGGTAAGGATTCCGGATGCCAATGCTCCTTTCAGACTAATGAAAAGAGAACTGGTTGAAAAATATATAGACAGGATGCCGGGAGATTTTAATCTCCCGAATGTTATGCTGACAACTTTTTTTGTTTATTATAAAGAGAAAATACTGTTTTCTCCTGTCACGTTCAAGCCAAGGCAGGGAGGAAAGACATCTGTCAATATCAGAAAGCTCATTCAGATCGGCTGGAAGGCACTGGGAGATTTCAGAAAACTGAAAAAACAGATGAGATAAATACATTATGCATAAGAAAGGATCGGCGCGGTAATGTCAGAGAAGGTGACGAATACAGACAATCCGGATGTTTCAGTTATCATTCCTATGTATAATCTGGAAAAATTCATAGGTCAGTGCCTGGATAGTCTGAAAGAACAGTCCTGGCGTGATTTTGAGGTGATCTGTGTGGACGACGGATCCGGCGACAGCACCTGTGATATTGTAAAGGGATATATGGATTCTGACAGCAGGATCAGACTGGTCTCCATGCCCCATTGCGGAAAAGCAGGAATCATGCGAAACGAGGGCCTTAAACATGCCCGGGGAGAATACTGTCTTTTTCTTGACGGTGATGACTTTTTTGAGCCGGAAATGATTGAAAAAGCTCTGGGGAAAGCAAGAGAGGACCAGGCGGATATCTGTCTGTTTGACGCCAGACTGTATAATGAGAAGTCTAAAAAATATAAAGCAATCGACTACGTTCTTCAAAAAGAATATTTTCCGGATCATATCCCTTTTGAAGGAAAAAGCTGTCCCTATATCTTTAATATCACCACGGGATGTCCGTGGAGCAAACTGATTAAAAAAAGTCTGATCGATAAAAACGGACTGCAGTTTATGGATCTTTACCGGAGCAATGATGTCTATTTTATTTTTATGGCGCTTGCTCTTGCAGACCGGATTACGGTTCTTCCTGAAGTGTTCGTAAATTACCGGCAGTCAGGAGAAAGCCTTCAGGCCAATAATGCGCGGAGTCCCTGGGACTGGTATGAGGCGCTTCAGGCACTGTCTGCGGAATTGAAACGGCGGGGGCTTTACAGAAATCTGGAGCTCAGTTTCAAAAATCTTGTATTTGGAGTGAGCATATATAATATGTGTTCTCTGAAAACGCCGGAGGTATATTCTGAAGTATACAGAAAACTGAAGAATGAAATATTCACGGAGTTTTCACTGGAAGATTTTTCGGAGCAGGACTGCTATTCCTATAATAAAAAGAAATATGAAATTTATCTCAACATGAAAAAGTATGAAGTGGATGAGTATCTTTTTCTGGAACTTGCCAAAATGAAACAGGAAAAATCCTACTGGGTCAACAGAGCCAAAAAAGCCGAAAAAGAAATATCAGACATAAAAGAAAGTACCACTTTTAAAACAGGAAAGAAAGTTCTGGCCGCACCTAAAAAAATTAAAAAACTGCTTGGCAGATAAGCAGAATAAATCAAACAGGGAGTAAAATAATTATGAAACATTATGATTATCTGATTGTTGGCGCAGGCCTTTTCGGGGCCGTTTTTGCCTATGAAATGACGCAGAGGGGGAAGTCCTGTCTCGTGATAGACAGACGCGGACATATCGCGGGAAATATTTATACGGAAAATATCGAAGGAATCAACGTCCATAAATACGGCGCGCATATTTTTCATACTTCAAATAAAAAAGTATGGGACTATATAAATCAGTTCGCGGAATTTAATAATTATATCAATTCCCCTGTGGCTGTTTATAAGGATGAGATTTATAACCTTCCATTTAATATGAACACGTTCAGTAAAATGTTCAATATAAAAACCCCGGCGGAGGCGAAAGCCAGGATACAGCAGGAGATTGCCGAACTGGGCATCACTGAACCGAAAAATCTTGAGGAACAGGCGCTTTCTCTGGTGGGAAGATCCGTGTATGAGAAACTGATTAAAGGATATACGGAGAAACAGTGGGGAAGAGACTGTAAAGATCTTCCGTCATTTATTATCAAAAGACTTCCGCTGAGATTCATTTATGACAATAATTATTTCAATGACAGATATCAGGGGATCCCAGTGGGAGGATACACTGCTGTTGTGGAAAGAATGCTTGAAAAAGCAGATGTAATGCTGAATACGGATTATTTTGAGTTTCGCCGGGAGCACGGGGATGTGGCGGACAGGACTGTTTATACAGGTATGCTGGATCAGTTCTTTGATTACAAATACGGCGTCCTGGAGTATCGTTCTGTCCGGTTTGAAACAGAAAAACTGGATATGGACAATTACCAGGGAAATGCTGTGGTCAACTATACAGACAGAGAGGTTCCGTATACGCGGATTATCGAGCATAAACATTTTGAATTCGGAAATCAGCCGGTGACAGTGATCTCAAGAGAATATTCAAGAGAATGGAAACTGGGAGAGGAACCCTATTATCCTGTCAACGACAAAAAAAATGAAGAGACAGCGGCAAGATACCGGGAACTCGCGGCAGAAACAGAGAACGTGATCTTCGGAGGCAGGCTTGGAGAATATCATTACTATGATATGGATAAAGTCATTGATGCCGCGCTGAAAGCCGTTGAAAAGGAATTAAAGAATCAGGACGCCGGGGAGGTTAAATGAGCATGAGTGTAAAAGTATCAATTATTCTCCCAATCTATAATGTGGAGATGTATCTGGACGAATGTCTGGAAAGCGTTAAGCGGCAGACGCTGAAGGAGATCGAGATCATCTGTGTGAACGACGGGTCTACAGACGGCTCTCTGTCCATCATAAAAAAATACGCCCAGGATGATCCTCGTTTTATCATAATCGATAAGGAAAACGGCGGATACGGCAAAGCGATGAATGTCGGTCTTGACAGGGCGTCCGGCGAATATATCGGAATTGTTGAGCCGGATGACTTCGTTCCTCTTAATATGTATGAGGATCTGTACCGCATTGCGTGTGAAAATGATCTGGACATGGTGAAAGCAGATTTCTACCGTTTTACACGTGACAGTGAAAACGGAGATATGTCTCTTGTATATAATCATCTCGACAGAACGGACAGCTGGTACGGCAGAGTGTTTGATCCCAGCAGTGAACCGGATGCTATCAGATTTATCATGAATACATGGAGTGGGATTTACCGGAGAGAATTTCTGAACAGATACCAGATTCGGCACAATGAGACTCCTGGAGCGTCCTTCCAGGATAACGGATTTTTCTTTCAGACTTTCGTCCGGGCGAAACGGGCAATGATACTGAAGCGGCCATATTATATGAATCGCCGTGATAATCCCAATTCTTCAGTGAATAACAGAGAAAAAGTTTACTGCATGAATATTGAATATGATCATATCCGGGAGATCCTTATGGCGGAGCCGGAGATCTGGGAAAAATTCAAGTATATGTATTCGCTGAAAAAATACCATAATTACAATTTTACCCTCAACCGCATAGGAGACGAGTTCAAAAAAGAGTATATCGAAAGAATCAGCCGAGAATTTAAGCGGGCCCGGGATAAGGGCGAACTTGACCAGAGTGTATTTTATGTGATGGAATGGGAAAAACTCCAGTTTCTGATCAGGGATCCGGAAGGATTTTACGTGAAGTACTGTCTTCAGAGCGAACATGAACGGGCGCTGGAACGGAAAGTAAAGAAACTGGAAAAGGAAGTGGACATTGTGCGCAGTTCCACGACTTTCCGTGTGGGCAGATTTTTTATGTTTATTCCCGTCACCATAAAAAACTGGCTGAAGAAATCCAGAAACTCTGAGGAAAATATATGAGTAGTATAAAAGTATCGGTGATCCTTCCCGTATATAATGTAGAGAATTATCTCCGGCAGTGCATGGACTCTGTTATGGGGCAGACATTGAAGGACATTGAGATCATCTGCGTGGACGACGGTTCATCGGATGATTCGCCTGCCATACTGGAAGAATTTGCCCGGAAGGATTCCCGGATCAGGATATTAACCCAGCAGAACGCCGGCGCCGGCGCCGCGCGAAATCTGGGAATGAAATATGCAAAAGGCAGATATCTGTCCTTCCTGGACAGTGATGATTTTTTTGAACCGGATATGCTGGAAAAATCATATGAAAAAGCCGAGGAATATCAGGCGCAGATTGTTGTATTCCGTTCCGACCAGTATCTGACAGAACAGAAGTCCTATAAACCCATGCCATGGACGCTTCGGATGCAGGAAGTGCCTCCATATGCGCCTTTCAGCCACAGACAGATGACAGATAATATTTTCAAGGTTTTTGTGGGATGGGCATGGGATAAACTGTTCCTCAGATCTTTTGTGGAAGAGAAGCAGCTTCTTTTTCAGGAACAGAGGACAAGTAATGATCTTCTTTTTGTTTTCAGTGCGGTGGCTCTTGCAAAAAGAATTGCGGTGCTGGACAATGTGCTTGCCCACCAGCGCCGGGATGCCAAAGATTCACTTTCAAAGACAAGAGAGAAGTCCTGGGGATGTTTTTACGATGCGCTTACGGCGTTAAGGGAGCGTCTGTGCCGGGAGGGTATGTATGAGGAAGTGGAAAGGGATTATATCAATTATGCTCTTCATTTCAGTCTCTGGAATCTGAATACATTGGCAGAGCCAACCAGGTCGGTACTGAAAAACAAACTTCTGACAGAATGGTTCCGGGATCTGGGAATATCAGGAAAAGAACCCGCTTATTTCTATATCCGTTCAGAGTATGACCAGTACAGAAAACTTCTGGATGGAGAGACGAAAGAAAGATAACAGAGAAGAGGATCCTGATCTTGAATGAAAAAATTAATATGTCTTCGAAAACACGCATTAAATGGCTGGATGGAGTAAGGGCGCTTGCTGTGCTCAGCGTTGTACTCTGCCACTGTACGGAGGCCATATATAGGATTAATGCGGCAGATATGCTGAAGCTGAGCCCGCTGTCAGAAACCGCAGCAGTGGTTTATTTCACTGCGGGGCGTCTGGGTGTGCCTTTCTTTCTGATGATATCAGGATATCTTCTACTGGACAGAAAATATACTTCAGAAGACTGCCTCAGATTCTGGAAGACCAGATGCCTGCGTCTTCTGGTGTGTACGGAAATATGGATTGTTATATACAGATTCTTTTTCAGTGTGCTGGCAGGGACTGTTCCTGACTGGAAAGTGCTGATCGGGGAGATGCTTTTTATCAGAAGCGCTTCTGTAAGCCACATGTGGTATATGCCGATGATTCTGGGAATGTATATTCTCATTCCTTTTGCCGCCAATGCGCTTCAGACTCTTGATAAAAGGCTTACAGCGGCGGCGGCGGCAGTGTATTCAGTATTTGCATTCGGTTATCCCACGCTGGTTTCCGTGCTGGATATATTTAAGACCGAATATGGCCTGAGTCTTCAGTTTTCTGAAGGTTTTTCCGGAGGAATATACGGGATCTATCTGATTCTGGGATATCTTGTGAAAAAAGGACTGTTTAAAAACTGTAAAAGTTATGTGCTGGTTTCGGTTTCCCTGATATCATTTCTGGGTACGGCATCCTTTCAGATGTGGGCTTTCGGCAGAGGGTATACCTTTAAACTGTGGTACACGTTTCCGCTTCTGGGTCTGGCGGCGCTGCTGATTTTTGTATGGTTCTCCCGGATAAAGGAGATTCCTTTTTACACAGCGGTCCGTTTCGTCGCCGGTTATTCTTTTGCAGTATATCTGATTCATAATATTTTCCGGCGGATATTGATAGAACCGGTAGCGAGACTGGGAATTCCGCGGCCGGCAGGCGTGCTGCTTCTGAGCGCCTGTGTGTTTGTGACCAGTTTTGCTGCGGTATGGCTTATCAGCCGTATTCCAAAAGCAGGTAAATATATTCTATATACCAAATAAAAAGAAAGGCTGGAATTATCTGTGTTTCCGGTGTTGCGAGGGGATATGTATGAATGATCTGTACGGAAGGCTTATGCCTTCATCAAAAAAACAGTTAAATGACAAGGCGGAGTATTTAAAGAGACAGACGGACGCTTTGGAAAAGAAGCTGGGGGCGGTACAAAAAACAGCCGATCGGACAGAAAAAAAACTGGAGTCGCAGATGGACGCTCAGGAAAAGGCTGTTTCGGTACTTGAGAAGAGAATCAGCGGAATAGAAGAGAAAATAGATCAGCTTCTGGAACTGCTGCAGCATGACAATTATTACGACAGACAGAGCAGGGCGATCGTGCGTGCCTCTAATGAGGCGGTATGGGCGGATGTGTTTCATGATGCGATTGCAGAGAGCGCCTGGTTAAAGCACAAAACTTTTTATCCGGGGCGCTGGGCTGCAGGTTATCAGTTTCTCTATGTGCTGTACAGGATACTGAATGATTTTCATCCGAAGGATATTCTGGAACTGGGACTGGGGCAGACAACCAGGATAATCGGACAATATGTTTCATATGAGAAGGACTGCAGACATACTGTGGTAGAACACGATCAGGAATGGATCGATATCTTTAAAAAAGATTTCTGCCTGGCCGGAAACTCGGAGATCGTGAGACTGGATATTGAAAAGAAAAGTTTTGAGGGAACAGAACCCACTACAGTGTATGTGGACTTTGCCGCCAGATTCCGGGACCGGAAGTTTGATCTGATATCCATTGACGCTCCTTTTGGCGGAAATACCCTGACTTATTCAAGAATGGATATACTGGAACTTCTGCCGGGATGCCTGAAAGAAGATTTTGTTATCCTGCTGGATGATTATAATCGTCCAGCAGAACGGAATATGATTGAAAAACTGAAGGGGATCCTGAAAGACAACGGTATCAGCTTCCATACGGGAGTATACAGGGGCAACAAGGATACTTTTATAGTGTCCTCGGAAAACCTCAGATTTTTATGTACAATGTGAACTAAGAAATTATTGTAATGAGAGAAGGATGAACAAAATGAAAATAGCAGTTGCAGGAACCGGATATGTGGGACTGGTGACCGGAGTCGCTCTGGCGAACGCAGGACATCAGGTTACCTGTGTGGATGTGGACCAGAATAAGGTGGAAACCATGCGGAAAGGAATTTCGCCAATCTATGAGCCCGGCTTAGAGGAACTGATGCATGATAATATGGAGAGACTGACGTTTACTACAGATTTCCAGTCCGCCTATCAAGATGCGGAGGTCATTTTTGTGGGCGTAGGCACGCCGGAGAAAAAGGACGGATCAGCGAATCTGTCCTATGTGAACCAGGTGATAGATCAGATAGCCGGGAGTGTGGAAAGAGATTGTGTTGTCGTAATCAAATCCACAGTTCCCATTGGTACGAATGACCGGCTGGAGAAAAGACTCAGGGAATCTCTGAAATCAGATGTCTGGGTGGAGGTTGCCTCAAATCCGGAATTCCTTTCTCAGGGAACTGCTGTAAAAGATACGCTTCATGCCTCCAGGATCGTTATCGGTGTGGAATCAGACCGTGCCCGCAGCATTATGCTGAAAGTATATGAAAACTTCCATCAGCCTTTTGTGGTTACAGACAGAAGAAGCGCGGAGATGATCAAGTATGCGTCCAACGACTTTCTTGCGCTGAAAATATCCTATATTAACGAGATTGCAAATCTCTGCGAACTCCTGGGAGCCAATATTGAAGACGTTGCGGAGGGGATGGGATATGACAGCCGTATCGGCGGAAAATTTCTTAAGGCAGGCATCGGCTATGGAGGCTCCTGTTTCCCGAAAGATACAAAAGCTCTTCACTGGGTGTCCAACTATTATGAAAAAGAAATGAAAACAGTGAAGGCGGCCATCGAAGTTAATGACAGCCAGAAACTCCGTCTGATCAAAAAAAGCAGAAAATATTATGAATCTCTCGAAGGACTGAAAGTGGCGGTATTGGGTCTGACATTCAAGCCGGATACAGACGATCTGAGAGAGGCGCCCTCACTTGTCAATATTCCTATCATTCTGGATGAAGGGGCGGAGATATTTGCCTGGGATCCCATCGGCGTAAAAAATTACAAAAAGTTTTATCCGGATGAGATCACATACTGCGCTACTATTGACGAAGCTTTGGAAAACGCGGATATCTGTTTTATTTTTACGGAATGGAAAAACATCCGTGAAATGGATGTGGAAAAATTCCTCAGGCTTATGAAGAGGCCGATCGTTCTGGATGGACGAAACTGTTTTTCCCTTGAACAGTTCCGGAAAACCGGAATTATTTATGATTCTATTGGGCGGAAAGTAGTCAGATGAGCCACATAGAGAAGCAAAATTATATAAATATGACAAAAATATGAAAAACAGGTGAAATTTATATTGCGGCAGCAAAAAAAAACTGCTATAGTAAAAATGAACTACTAAATATGTTAAATAAGGAGTCAGATTTATCTATGAGACATGTTGCGGGGAAATGGAAATGGGCAGGATGTTTAATGCTGCTGACGCTGCTTTTTGTTTTTGGAGGGAGCAGGGAGGTTTCTGCGGACGCAGCCAAGTGCAAAGTGACCTTTGCCAATGCAAAAGGAGTTGTATCCACAAGCACCTATCGTAACTGGTGCAAGACTGTTGAGGCGGGAGACTGGATCAAGCTTCCGAAGTTTTCACAGGACGGATACCAGTGCTACTGGGTTCTCAAGAACGGAAATACTGCACGCAGATATTACACCGGCGCAAATTACAGAGTAACAAAAGATACGAAATTCTGTCTCTACCGCTATAAAGAATATACGGTGCGTTTTATGACGGCCAACGGAAAGAAAGAATATACCGCACGCCGCCAGACTGCGATTCAGGGGCAAAATATCCTGCTTCCGGAATTCAGTAATACTACCACTAATCAGCTGGTGGGCTGGAAGACTTCCATGAATGCATCCGCTTATTACAAGGTGGGTACCAGAGTGAAAGTTACCGGCAATATGAAATTTTACCCGGTATATAAGAAGGTTACAGGAGTATACCTCCGTTATTCAAACGGAACACTCTGGAAGTTATACGCTACAAATACCGACGAGACCCCGGTATTTCCTTCAGTTAACCTGACAAACGGCGATATGTGTCTGGGCTGGTCGCGTACGAGAGGCAAGACGACTCAGCCGGAGTATTATGCCGGCGATAAGATCCCGACGAAATCAGGGAATTATTATATGGTGGTGTTCCCGAAGAGCAAGGATAATGCGCCCTCTTATCTGAACACACCTACAAAATATGACAGAGTATATTTTGTGGGCGATTCCAGAACTGCGGGGATGCAGGAAGCTCTTGGAAGCCAGGCGCCGGATAACGTTAAATTCATCTGCAAAGGTTCTCAGGGACTTGCATGGTTCCGTCAGACAACAGGAGACGGAGGATACAGGCAGCTGCTCCTTGACCTGAAGAAGCAGCCAAAAAACATGAAAAAGGCAGTAGTAATCAATCTGGGCGTAAATGATATGCAGAATATCAGCGTTTATCTCACGTATATGAGAAGTCTGGCGAACAATTTGTCCAGAAATTATAACTGTACTATGTATTATCTTTCGGTAAACCCTATAAACAGTGCGATGATACTCAACGCCGGAGGAGGAATCCGGACAGAGGCTCAGGTGGCATCTTTCAACCGGAATATTTACAGGTATCTGTGTACCGGACTGAATAAATGCTACACTTATATTAATACATGCAGCAGCCTGCAGAAATATGGATGGATCAGCGACCGTCATAACGCAGGGATCCATGACGGACTTCATTATTCCAATGAGACATACCTGCGTATTTATGATTACTGTATCCGTACTCTGAACCGCTGAGTGGCTGTATCCTGTACTGTGAGAAAGGTAACTGATAAATGAAACGTGTGATCACATACGGAACCTTTGATCTGCTTCATTATGGACATATTAATCTTCTGAGACGGGCGAAGCAGCTGGGTGACTACCTGATTGTTGCCTTGTCTACAGATGAATTTAACTGGGAAGAAAAACATAAAAAATGTTATTTCTCTTATGAGAAACGTAAACAGCTTCTGGAGGCCATACGCTATGTGGATTTGGTGATTCCGGAGGAGAGCTGGGAGCAGAAGCGGACAGACGTAAAAGAATATCATGTGGATACTTTTGTGATCGGCGACGACTGGGAAGGGAAATTTGATTTCCTGAAAGAAGAGGGATGTGATGTGGTGTATCTGCCGCGTACGCCGGAAATATCCAGTAGCCAGATCAGAGAGGATCTGCATAAATAATTTACTGACCGGGGATTATTCCCCGGTCAGCTGCGTTAAGGGGGCAAAAGAATATCCCATTTCTTCCCATTTTGTCAGAAGTTCATCGAGGATTTCGGCGTTGGTGGACGACGTGTTGTGTAAAAGGACTATTGCGCCCGGATGCACACGGGGCAGAAGTTTGCTGAAAGCTTCTTCCCGAGACGGCTGCTGCTCCTGATCCCAGTCCACATAGGCCAGACTCCAGAAGAATGTGGCATAGCCAAGATTATCTGCCATAGCCAGATTCGAAATGCTGTAGACGCCCCGGGGCGGACGGTAGAATTTGACCATGGGCTCTCCGGTAAGATCTTGGAATAATTTTTCTACTCCCGCCAGTTCTTCCTGAAAGCTTTGCTGAGTGGAAATAGCTGACATATCGGGGTGTGTCATTGTGTGATTTCCTACAATATGCCCTTCTTCGACTATTCTTTTCACCAGTTCCGGTTCATCTTCGATAAAGTTTCCGACTACGAAAAATGCGGCCGGAGCGCCGTGCTTTTTCAGGGCGTCGAGAATCGCGGGAGTATTTCCATTCTCGTAACCGGCGTCAAAAGTCAGATAGAGTACTTTTTCGTCTGTATCTTCAGCATAGTAAGCATTATACTGTTTTAATTCATTTATATCCGCATTTCCCTCCGGGCGGGCACCTTCCCTTCGAAAGCTTAATCCCCAGCTGGAGGCTTCGTTCAGGGGAGAAGAGACGGGAAAACTGGCTGATACTGCATGCGAGATCAGCCCTGCGCTGCTTCCGGCTATGAAAGCCCCTGTCAGGATAATGAGAACGCGCGGCCGGATCAGAGAGGAGAACCTTTTGGGGAATTTATTTTCAGGATGGAACATGATACGCTCCGGGCAGATATTCAGTTTAGTATATTCTTCCGGGGAAATAATTATGAACGGAAAAGACAGGAGAGAAT